>JALFVM010000065.1 GCA_022787145.1 Lachnospiraceae bacterium
GATAAAAAATTTGTAAAACATCCACTGGATGTGGTCAGTGTGGGAGATGTTGTGGAAGTGAAAGTCTTAAGCGTCGATCAGAAGAAAAAAAGAATTTCACTCACGATGAAGGGCATCAAGTAAGGAGGAAACTTTTATGGAAGAGGATAACAACAGAACTTCAGATAGTGAAAACCAAGAGAATCAGGAGACCAACCAAAGTGATCCGTATGGCTATCAGGAAAACCAGGAGACCAACCAAAGTTATTCGTATGGCTATCAGGAGAATCAGGAGACAACTCAAAACGATCCGTATGGTTATCAGCAGAATCAGCAACAGTATCATTACCAAAATCAGGGATATAACCAGAATGCCTATGGGACAAACGGAAGCGCCCCGCAGTATTATAAACCGGTGAGTGGATTTGCAGTGGCTTCTCTTGTGATGGGAATTCTTTCTCTGCTGCTTGCGTGCTGTTCCGGTGTTGGAGGAATTGCAGCAGGAGCATTAGGCATCATCTTTGCGATTCTTTCCAGAAAAGGACAGCCGATGGAGAGTCAGGCAAAGATTGGAATGGGAACTTCCATTGCCGGACTTGTGTTAGGTGTGGTGATTATTATTGCTACATTTATGTTCATCAGTACGGGACGGGTAGATGTGCAGGATGAACTGGAGAATGAACTCGGACGTTATGGATACGAATTTCGTTTTGGTGACGATGATGATTATGATGATTATGACGACCATTATGGAAATCATTATGGCAATCAATATGGAAATGATTCCTATGAGACAAACGAACTGTAAAAAATAACCATTTCAGGGGACGTTATGCAAAAAAATGCAGGCGTCTCCTTTGTTTACGAAAAGTTTATTTGTCAAATCGGAGTATTGTGCTATAATTTATCTATAACACGCAGAAAGTGAGGATACTTTATGATAGATGAGAACGATAAGATAACGACCACATCAGACGATGTGGAAACGGGAGAGGTGGAAGATACAAAAAAGGATCAGACAGATGAATATGAGAAAATCTGCTTCCTTTGCAGACGTCCGGAGAGCAAAGCAGGAAAAATGATCAGTCTGCCGAGCAATATTTACATTTGCGCAGACTGTATGCAGAAAAGCTTTGACAGCATGAACAATATGAATATTAATTACAATGATTTGATGCAGAACATGCCGAATATCTCCATGATTGATTTGAGCAGTCTTCAGGATCGGATTCCAAATCAGAAGATCAAACCAAAATCAAAGGCGAAGGCAAAGAAAGACGAGAAAGAGCCGGTAAAGAAACTCGATATCAAGTCCATTCCGGCTCCTCATAAGATTAAAGCAAGTCTGGATGAATATGTCATTGGCCAGGAACATGCGAAAAAGGTAATGTCCGTTGGCGTTTACAACCATTATAAGCGTGTGGCTACCGGAACGATGGATGAGATTGAGATCGAGAAATCCAACATGCTTATGATCGGACCGACCGGATGCGGAAAGACCTATCTGGTAAAGACTCTGGCACGTCTTCTGGATGTGCCTCTGGCAATCGCCGATGCGACATCTCTGACGGAGGCCGGATACATTGGTGATGATATCGAGAGCGTTGTCTCCAAGCTTCTGGCGGCAGCAGACAACGATGTGGAGCGCGCAGAGCAGGGAATTATTTTTATCGATGAGATTGACAAACTGGCCAAGAAGAAAAATACCAATCAGAGAGATGTCAGCGGAGAATCGGTACAGCAGGGGCTTCTGAAACTTCTGGAGGGAAGCGAGGTTGAGGTCCCGGTCGGTGCCAACAGCAAGAATGCCATGGTGCCGCTGGTGACGGTCAATACGAAAAATATTTTATTTATCTGCGGCGGAGCCTTTCCGGGGCTTGAGGAGGTCATCAAGGAGCGTCTGAATAAACAGTCTTCTATGGGATTTAAGGCAGATTTGAGGGACAAATACGACAACGATCCGACACTCCTTGAAAAAGTATGTGTCGATGATTTGAGAGCATTTGGTATGATTCCGGAATTTTTGGGACGTCTGCCGATTATCTTTACCTTAAGCGGGCTGACGAGGGAGATGCTCGTAAAGATTTTAAAAGAGCCGAAAAATGCTATTTTGAAGCAGTACCAGAAGCTTTTGGCATTGGATGAAGTAAAACTGGAATTTCAAGACGGTGCACTGGAGGCAATTGCAGAGAAAGCGATGGAGAAAAAGACAGGAGCCAGAGCGCTTCGTGCGATTCTCGAGCAGTATATGCTGGATATTATGTATGAGATTCCGAAAGATGACAGTATTGGCGAGGTGATCATCACCCGTGAATACATAGAAAACACCGGGGGACCGATGATTTTACTGCGCGGGCAGGAACCGTTGCTTCTGGAATCTGCGCAAAATTAAGCAAAAAATGTTTGATTAAGGAGGGCTATAGAATGACAGGGGATTTTTTTACAGATTTTGGCGAAACCATTTCCAAGGCGGCAAAAGATCTTGGAAACAGAGCGGATTCTTTTGTGGAGACACAGAAAATCCGTGCAAAAATTTTGTCGGAGCAGAAGATGATTGAGAAAGATTTTACGGATCTTGGAAAAATAATCTACAAGAAGTATGTGGACGGGGAACCATTGGATGAGACGATGGCAGAGGTGTGCGAGGACGTGACACAGAGAAAAATAGCAATTGCCGCATACAGAGAAACCATTGCGAAGATGAATGGGGAGACCATTTGTGCTGCCTGCGGCGCGAGTGTTCCTGCGGATGCCGCTTTTTGTATGCAGTGTGGAGCTCCGATTGACAGAGACATGGAGACGGTTGTAAATCCAACCTCTGCTTCGGAACAAACAGAGGAAATTCAAAAAGAAGCGGAAACAGCAGAGACAGAGAGCATTATGAAGGATGCGGTGGCTGAGGAAGAGGAAAAAAGCCGGGAGGAGTAAACACTGATGGTATATCTGCTGATTGTTCTGGGCATTTTTGTTCTGGAATACAATCTGAAAAACTACACAGACAGCCACCGCATCCAGGGAGCAAAGGAGGAATATTTCGGAGGAAAGCTGATTCTTCGCAATTATCACAACAGCGAGGGTGGATTTGGAATTTTCAAAAAGAATCCGCAGCTTGGCGTGAAGATTTCCGGTGTGGTGCTTGTCTGTGTGATTTGGGAATTTGTAAAGGCATTGTTTGGCAGCGCAGCAGCTTTGGTGAAGTTGGGACTGAGTTTTGCAGCAGGCGGAGGCCTGAGTAACTACTATGACAGAGTGACGAAAGGATATGTGACGGATTACGTGAGCTTTGGCGTGAAAAACAGGAAACTGAGGAATACGGTATTTAATTTATCTGATTTCTTTATTTTTATTGGTGCAGTCCTGTTTGCCGTAGGACGTGTGTTTACAGAGTATCGAAAAAAATCATAACAAAATAATAAAAAAAGACAGCTATCTGACCGAGTGATCAGGTAACTGTCTTTTTTGAATTTATGAAATTACTGATTGTTTTTCTTTACTTCCTGCATTTTCATAGCACGAACTTTCAGCGGCAGACCGAACAGAGTGATGAATCCATCTGCATCGTGGTGGTCATACAGATCGCCAGTTGTGAAGGATGCAAGAGACTCGCTGTACAGGCTGTATGGAGAAGTGGTACCGGCTTTGATGATGTTGCCTTTGTACAGTTTGAATTTTACTTCACCAGTGACATACTGCTGTGTAGACTCTACGAATGCCTGGATTGCCTCACGAAGTGGTGTGAACCATTTTCCTTCGTATACAACCTGAGCAAACTGGCTGCCGAGTTTTTTCTTGGTTTCCAGTGTCTCACGGTCAAGAATCAGCTCTTCGAGCTGGTCATGAGCTTCCATCAGGATTGTTCCGCCCGGTGTCTCATATACGCCACGGGATTTCATACCAACGACACGGTTTTCTACGATATCAACGATACCAATACCATGTTTGCCGCCGAGCTTGTTCAGCTCAGTAATAATCTCAGAAACTTTCATTTCTTTTCCATTTAAGCTGACAGGTGTACCTTGTTCAAAAGTCATGGTTACATATTCGCCCTCATCCGGAGCCTTCTCAGGTGTTACACCGAGAACCAACAGATCATCATAATTTGGCTCGTTTGCCGGGTTCTCAAGTTCCAGACCCTCATGGCTGATGTGCCATAAGTTACGGTCGCGGCTGTAGCTGTGAGCTGCGTCAAACGGAAGATTGATGCCGTGTGCCTGGCAGTATGCAATCTCATCTTCACGGGACTGCATGGTCCAGATGTCTGTCATTCTCCATGGAGCGATGATTTTGATGTCCGGAGCAAGCGCTTTGATACCAAGCTCGAAACGAATCTGGTCATTTCCTTTACCGGTAGCACCGTGGCAGATGGCAACTGCATTTTCTTTGCGGGCGATTTCTACTAATTTTTTGGCGATTCCAGGACGAGCCATGGAAGTACCAAGCAGATATTTGTGCTCATATACAGCACCTGCTTTTACGCAAGGCATGATAAAATCTTCGCAGAATTCATCAATAATATCTTCAATATATAATTTGGAAGCACCGGATAATTTTGCTCTTTCTTCCAGTCCATCCAGCTCATTTCCCTGTCCGCAGTTGATGCAGCAGCAGACAACATCATAATTAAAATTCTCTTTTAACCACGGAATCAATGCTGTGGTATCAAGACCTCCTGAATATGCTAAAACAACTTTTTCCTTTGCCATTTGTATATCCTCCTTGTTAAACTAAATCGTAATATGATGTGAGTGTCAAAAGTACTTTTTGCCACTCACTGATGCAATCGTATTGTTCCATTGCTTCGCAATTCTCACAATCCTCGAACACCTCAGACTCTCATGAAATGTGGTATGAACGCATTTCATTCCGTCTTCGGTGTGCCAATAAATAAAAATTGCTTTTTGTGCAAGCACAATCGCAATTTTTACTTTTGGCACTTACATCATAATATTTATAGGTTATAACCTTTTACTCTGTTTGAAAAGTGTTATTTTTGTTTTGACAGGTGTTACTATACAACATTTTTTATAAATATGCAATAGGAAAATGAAAAAATAGGAAAAAATAAAAAATACTTGCATAATATACACTAAAGATGTATAATTATGCGTATTCAAAAATACAAAAAAGTCTTTACGAAATCAAAAGATTCCTATATTATAGAGTGTGTTTCAAAAGGAAGAATTTAGATTAACAGGAAAATAGAGGAGATGAATGTATGATTAAAGTTGGAATTATCGGAGCAACCGGTTACGCAGGTGCAGAGCTGGTGCGCCTTTTGATGGGACATAAGGATGCAGAGATTGTATGGTATGGTTCCAGAAGCTATGTGGATCAGAGATATGCCGATGTATATCACAATACGTTTGAGATTGTCGATGCAAAATGTATGGACGACAATATGGACAAGATGGCAGATCAGGTGGATGTGATTTTTACAGCGACACCACAGGGACTTTGTGCTTCCTTAATTAATGAAGAGATTTTATGCAAGGCAAAGGTGATTGACCTGAGTGCGGATTTCCGTATTAAGGATATCAAAAAATATGAGAAATGGTATGGAATTGAACACAAAGCTCCTCAGTTTGAGGAAGAGGCAGTCTACGGACTTTGTGAGATCAATCGCGAGCAGATTAAAGGTGCGAGACTGATCGCCAATCCGGGATGCTATCCTACCTGTTCTACTTTATCTGCGTATCCGCTGGTAAAGGAAGGAATCATTGATCCGAATACGTTGATTATTGATGCAAAATCCGGCACGACGGGAGCAGGAAGAGGGGCAAAAGTTGCCAATCTTTTCTGTGAGGTAAACGAAAGCATTAAGGCTTACGGAGTAGCCACACACAGACATACACCGGAGATTGAAGATCAGTTAAGCTACGCAGCAGGAAAAGAAGTAACCATCAACTTTACTCCGCATCTTGTGCCGATGGAGCGCGGTATTCTCGTAACGGCTTACGCTTCTCTGACAAAAGAAGTTACCTATGAAGAAGTAAAAGCTGTTTATGACAAATATTATGCAGATGAAAAATTTGTGCGCGTGCTGGATAAGGATGTGTGCCCGGAGACAAGATGGGTAAAAGGCAGCAATTATGTAGATGTAAACTTTAAACTGGATCCGCGCACGAACCGCGTGATCATTATGGGTGCTATGGACAATATGGTAAAAGGCGCAGCCGGACAGGCAATCCAGAACATGAATCTGATGTTCGGACTGGAAGAGTCAGAGGGTCTGCTGACCTTGCCAATGATTTTCTAATACAAATGACAGAGGTGAATCGATATGAGTTATCAGGTAATTGAGGGCGGAGTAACCGCACCAAAGGGATTTTTTGCAGCTTCCACAGCAGCAGGAATCAAAAAACAGGGAGTGACCGACATGGCGCTGGTGTACAGCCAGGTGCCTTGCGTCGCAGCAGGAACTTTTACGACAAATGTCGTAAAGGCAGCTCCTGTAAAATGGGATCAGGATATTGTGTACAACAAACCGACTGCACAGGCAGTTGTGTGCAACAGCGGAGTTGCAAATGCATGTACCGGAACAGAGGGCTTTGGATATTGTTCAGAAACTGCAAAAGCTGCTGCGAAGGCTCTTGGAATTTCCGAAGAAGCTGTGCTGGTGGCTTCTACCGGTGTTATCGGACGCCAGCTTCCGATGGAAAAAATGGCAGCTGGTGTAGCTGTGATGGCACCACAGTTAAAGGATACACTTGAGGCCGGAACACAGGCTGCACAGGCGATTATGACGACAGATACTAAGAAAAAAGAAGTGGCTGTTTCTCTGGAAATCGGCGGAAAGACTGTGACCATCGGCGGCATGTGCAAGGGTTCCGGTATGATTCATCCGAATATGTGCACGATGCTTGGCTTTGTGATGACAGATGCCGCAATCTCAAAAGAACTGCTGCAGAAGGCACTCAGCGCAAGCATTCAGGATACCTTCAACATGGTTTCTGTAGACGGAGATACTTCCACAAATGACACCGTACTTTTACTGGCAAACGGCATGGCCGGCAATGCAGAAATTACAGAGGAAAATGACGATTATAAGGCATTCTGTGAGGCACTCGATTATATCAATACCTGCCTGGCAAAGAAAATCGCCGGGGACGGTGAGGGGTGCACGGCATTGTTTGAAGTGAAGGTTGTCGGTGCTGAGAGCAAAGAACAGGCAGTGACACTTGCAAAATCCGTAGTGACTTCCACCCTGACGAAAGCAGCAATCTACGGACATGATGCGAACTGGGGACGTATCCTGTGTGCAATGGGATATTCCGGCGCGCAGTTTGATCCGGAGAAAGTCGATCTGTACTTCGAGAGTGCAGCAGGCAAACTGAAAATTATCGAGAATGGTGTGGATACCGGATACAGCGAAGAAGAAGCAACAAAAATTCTGGCTGAGCCGGAGGTAACCGCGATTGCAGATGTAAAGATGGGTCATTTTGAGGCAACGGCATGGGGCTGTGACCTGACTCATGAATATGTGAACATCAACGCAGATTATCGTTCATAATCATAAGTTTGTAAAAAACAGGAGGAAAACAGACATGGTAAATCAGAAATATCTGGAAAAAGCAGAGGTACTGATTGAGGCACTTCCTTATATTCAGAGATTTAACAGAAAAATTGTAGTGGTAAAATACGGCGGAAGCGCGATGGTAGACCAGGAGCTGAAGGAAAATGTCATCAAAGACGTTGTTCTTTTGAAGCTGGTTGGCTTTAAGCCGATTATTGTACACGGAGGCGGCAAGGAAATCAGTCGCTGGGTAAGCAAAGTCGGCATGGAGCCGCGTTTTATCAATGGGCTTCGCGTCACAGATGCCGAGACGATGGAAGTGGCTGAGATGGTTCTTGGAAAGGTCAATAAAGAACTGGTGACATTTGTGCAGTCTCTTGGTGTAAAAGCAGTAGGAATCAGCGGTAAAGACGGCGGACTTCTGAAGGTTGACAAGAAATATTCCAATGGAGAAGATATTGGTTTTGTTGGAAATATCAAAGAGGTAAATCCGAAGATCTTGTATGACCTGCTTGAGAAGGATTTCCTGCCGATTGTGTGCCCGGTTGGTCTGGATGATGAGTTCCAGACTTACAACATCAATGCGGACGATGCGGCATGCAAGATCGCAGAGGCAGTCAATGCAGAAAAACTGGCATTTTTGACCGACATTGAAGGCGTTTATAAAGATCCGAAAGATCCGTCTACCTTGATTTCCGAGCTTCGTGTCGGTGAGGCGAGAGAACTGATCACGGAAGGTTATGTTGGCGGAGGCATGATTCCGAAACTGAACAACTGCATTGAGGCGATTGAACAGGGTGTAAACAGGGTGCATATCCTGGATGGACGTATCCCGCACAGTCTCCTTCTTGAGATTTTCACCAACAAAGGTATTGGTACTGCTATTTTAAGGGAAGATGAGGAAAAGTACTATTATGAAGACAACGAGTGATATTCAAAAATCAGAACAGAATATTTTACATACTTACAACCG
>JALFVM010000081.1 GCA_022787145.1 Lachnospiraceae bacterium
CATACAACAAAGCACGATTCCTGCCAATAAAGCTTTCTTTTTATGTCTCATCACAAATTACCCCTTTTAATTGTTACAAATTCATTTCAACTTTGTGTCATATTATAGCATACATACAAAATGGATGTCAATGTGAAGTATTGTATTTGCTTCATATAGATAAATTAATGAGACTGACAAAATCCTGTCCTTCTCGCCGATGTCAGGTCGCTTCCCTTCAGCTAATCGCTAACTATGACTAAGACGCTCCGGAGAGCCGTCGCGCCTAAGTCTCCGTAAGCGCTGGATCTTCAGGCGCGCTTTCACCAATGCCAACGGCGGGAAGGACAGGATTTTGTCAGTCAATTCTCTTTATCGACATACGTAGCAAAAACAAACGTAACCTTTTATGAAGGTAAAACATTATGCTGTATCCAATACCGTATAACACATACCTGGTTCGCTAGTATTTTGTATCGTGAGGATGCGTGTAGAGAATGGAGCCATCCGTTTCAGAAGCATTGGAGTTAGTGAGCCTGAAGATCCAGCGCTTACGGAGACTTAGGCGCGACGGCTCTCCGGAGCGTCTTAGTCGGAGTTAGCGATTAGCTGAAGGGGAACGACCTGCTTCTGAAACGGATAGCTCCATTCTCTGCACGCCTCTCGAACTAAATGTTACATAGTTCTGTCCACTGGCAGTCACCGCAGATTTGCTCTCTTTTCCCCACTCGCAGGATTTTTTCATCCACCAGTTTTTCAAATTCCTTCCAGTGAATCTGGGTGCCCGGATGAAGATCACAGATTTCGAGCACTCTCCGGTCATAGTCTGCAACTTTCTCGGAAGTTTTGCACTTTCCGGCTTCATTATTCGGGCAGCTTCCGCATATTTGGTCTGTTTGATTCGTAAGCTCAATCAGTGGATTACGAGACAGCTTTGCTTTTATTTCTGCCATATTTTCCACAAAATCTTCACTATATCCTTTTCCCCGAAAATAGGCAAGACACATCCCATGATGAGGCCGTAGTTGATTCATTTTCATTTTTCCTTTCTTCGTTTTTAGACTTACTCAATGCAACTGCCGCAGTATAACAGGATAATCTGTCATGACTGCGGCAGTTCCAAATAGTTTGTGATACGATTTTGCTATTTTGCTCCAAACAGATCAAATCTGTGAGAGCACAAAAATATCGTAAATCGAACGAATTGCGGTTTCAAAGTCTCTGTTTTCTACACCGATAATAATATTGAGTTCACTGGAACCCTGATCGATCATCTTCACATTTACATGGCTGTGTGCCAAGGCTGCAAAAATTCTTGCTGCTGTGCCGCGGTTTCTGCGCATACCACGTCCAACTACCGCAATCAACGCAAGATCTGACTCCAGATCGATACTGTCCGGCTGAACTGCACGATGCAGACCTGCTATTACATTTTGCTCTTTATCTTCAAATTCATCCTGATGTACATATACGGTAAAGGTATCGATACCGGACGGCACATGTTCGAAAGATAAATGATTCTCTTCAAATACCTGAAGTACTTTTCTTCCGAAGCCAATCTCAGAGTTCATCATATCTTTTTCAATATTGATGGATGCAAAACCTTTCTTTCCGGCAATGCCTGTGATCGTGTACTTTGGTTTGTTACAGGTACTCTCCACGATCATAGTTCCTTTATCTAATGGGCGGTTGGTGTTGCGGATATTAATCGGAATTCCTTCCTGGCGAAGCGGGAAGATCGCATCCTCATGCAAAACTGTAGCACCCATATAGGCCAGCTCTCTTAATTCCTTATATGTAATCGTAGAAATCACTTCCGGATTGTCAACAATACGCGGATCAGTCACCAAAAATCCGGACACATCAGTCCAGTTCTCATAAATATCCGCCCGCACAGCTTTTGCCACAATGGATCCTGTGACATCAGAACCGCCTCTGGAAAATGTCTTTACACTTCCGTCGTAATTAGCACCATAAAATCCCGGAATTACTGCTCTGTCAATCTCACTCAGTTTTGCAGCCAGACTTTCATTTGTCATATCTGCATCCAGATTTCCCTCTTCATCAAAGAAAATATGGTTGGCAGGATCCACAAACTCATATCCAAGATAATCTGCCATCACCTTACCATTTAAAAATTCCCCACGAGAAGCTGCGTAATCACTTCCGGCCTGATTTTTAAAATTCTCTGCGATCACAGCAAAATCATCATCCAATGACAGATTCAAGCTCAAGCCATCAATGATTTCCTGATAACGTGCCTGAATTCTTTTCAACTTTTTACTGAAATCCTCACCTGCTGCTGCCGCACGATAACAATCATACAACATATCCGTTACTTTAATGTCATCACTGTAACGTTTTCCCGGTGCAGACGGTACTACATATCTGCGACCCTCATCAGAACGGATGATATCGCCTACTTTTTTAAACTGTTCGGCACTTGCCAGTGAACTGCCTCCAAATTTTACTACTTTTTTCATAATCTCCTCCTGTTATTAAGCGGTCTTTTTTTCCGCATATAATAGCTTTAGAATAATTGGTGTGATAATTGATGATATGACAATCAACAAAATCACTGATGTGGAATAAGATGAATCGATCATTCCCTCATTGATTCCTTTTTGCATAACGATCAGTGCCACCTCACCCCTGGTCATCATTCCGACTCCGATCTTCAGTGTATCCCTTCCTCTAAAGCCCAGAAGCCGTGCAATACCACCGCACCCCACAATTTTACCAAGAAGTGCGACAGCTACGAACAAAAGTGAAAATACCAACAACGATGTATTCATGGACTGCAAAGAAGTTTTGATACCGATACTTGCAAAAAATACCGGAGCAAAAAACATGTAGGAACTGATATCAATTTTCCTTGCAATATATTCAGAGTCTTTAATGTTACACAGAATAATACCAGCCACATAAGCTCCTGTAATATCTGCGATTCCAAAATACGTCTCTGCCACATAAGCAAGGAACAGAC
>JALFVM010000098.1 GCA_022787145.1 Lachnospiraceae bacterium
GTTTTTATACTATATTCATAAGCTGGGCGGCACGGAAGACTTCGGACAGGATATCCTGGATCATGCAATTTTTCTGGAACTGATGACTTTTCTGAATCGTATTTTTATCCGTCAGAGTGAGGAATCGATTCCCGCTTCCCCGGAACCCGCCGCATACCATGCGCAGATCAATGATATTTTATCTTACATTAACCGAAATCTGACCGAGGAACTGACGATTAAAAATCTGGCCGAGCATTTTTTCCTGAGCAGTTCCCATCTGTGCAAGATTTTTAAGGATGCTACCGGAACCACAATCAACCGATACATCACAGCCAAACGGATTTCCCACGCCAAAGAACTTCTGACCGAGGGCTGCTCCGTGATGGAGACATGCGAAAGTTGTGGTTTTCACGATTACAGTAATTTTTTAAAAACCTTTACAAAAACGGTGGGGATATCACCAAAAAAATACGCACAGTACGAACACTAAGCTATACTCTTTGATTCGTGAGTATTATATGATGAAATCATTGGTGCATATAGTACGCTATTGAAAAATCATATATGGGATATAGCATTACAATCCGTACTATAATTAGCATTTTATAACAGACATAACTGCCGTTATTGTTTTGTATCGTTAGCTATTGGTTTGAACAAAAACCGTAATCCATCTCAAAAACATTGGAGCAAGCGAGCCTGAATATCCACTGCTTACGGAGACTTGGCGCGAAGGCTTTCCTGAGCGTCATAGTCGCAGTTAGCAGTTAGATGAAGGGGAGCGACCTGTTTCTGAGATGGATTACGGTCTTTGTTCTAGCAAAGCCTCACGAATCAAAATGTATATTTATTCGTACAGCAGTGCTTCTGCAAGTGCCATGATTGTCAATGACTGTCCATAAGCCATTGGTAAAATCATGATGTTTTTATAATGCTCTGCATTCATTCCGATTCCGGTTCCGGCAGAAACATTCAACACAGTTCCATCTTCCGCTATATTATCCAGAATTCCTCTGAGTCCTCTCTCAGCACATTCCCGATAAGGATCATCCAGTATGGTATGCCACAGACCGCTCTCGCTCTGAAGTTCTTTCAAAGCTGCTGCCTGTGCTTTATATGCATCCAGGATCACTGTTTTTACCGCCGGATTCAGGCTGCCCTTGAACATTTCAATATATTCCAGAATGCCAAGTGTAAACCAGCTGTTTCCTCTGCACCAGAAGATTTCTCCAAAGTTGTAGTTCCACTCGAAGGTCCAGCCATGATAGAAAAGTCCTGTTTTCTTATCATAAAGATATTTGATATGCATCAGCACCTGGCGGATACTTTCATTGATCCATTCTTCTTTTTCAAAGCGGTGCTGTTGTGTTTATATTTCTGGAAGGAAGTCCTTTCTTCATGTTGTCCACAAACCATTTGTGGAGAAATTCCATGTAGGTATCACTCTGCTCAGATTTCATGATCTTGAACATTCCATCAAGCCCGACTCCCTGAGGCCATTCCCACTCCCAGATACCAAAATCGCGTTCAAAGAATCCGATTTCTTTCCCGCCATTTTTCTCCATCTCTTCTTCATTCTCCGGTTTTCCCAGATTCATAAGCTTCTCAATAACCAGAGCAACTTTTTCCTTTCATTCGTTTTTATCTGCATCCATTTATCTTACTCCATTATTCGCCAATAATCTCTTGGACTACGGCTGCGATTTTATCGCATTTGCAGTTTGCATAGAACAGTTCCTTGAATTTTTCACCGCTCAATGCACCTTTTACCAGATCTTGATCCAGGTCTGTCAGGATATCCGTCAGTTCACGATAGGTATGGGTTTTTACCTCATCTAAAATCTTTTTATTTCTCTGTTCCGGCACAGCACGCTCTCTCGGATATCCCTGTCCACTTTCTTCTACGTACAGTTTTTCGAAAATATACTCCAGATTCAGATCTCCGCCCCAGCCAAATCCTTTTGCAAACGGAATCGCAATGGCATTGCCGTCATTGATCTGTGCAAATGTATAGGCATCCAGTGCATCCTCCACATGACCACAGATTACACCCGGAAATGAATTGCAGGCAAGCATAGCTCCTTCGCCTGTTCCACAACCTGTAATCACATAATCGGCTGCTCCGGAATTCAGAAGCACTGCTGCCAGAATACCGATCTGAACATAAGTCAGCTGGCATTCATCTTCTGCACTGTACATTCCGTAGTTATATACTTCATGTCCCATCGGCTCTACCACTTTTTTCAGCGCATTGCAGATGACTGCATTTTTTGCTGCCTGACTGTTTTCGTTAATTAATGCTATCTTCATTTTTTGTCCTCCTTACAGCAGATCCTGCATTGCAACATGATCCATATCATCAAAATCCTGATTTTCTCCCACCATGCCCCAGATAAATGTGTAATTTCTGGAACCACTTCCGGCATGAATGGACCAGCTCGGTGAAATTACCGCCTGCTCGTTGCGCACAACAATATGTCTTGTCTCTGTCGGCTCGCCCATGTAATGCATAACAAAAGCATCGTCCGGCATATCAAAATACAGATATACTTCCATTCTTCTGTCATGGGTATGGCACGGCATGGTATTCCATACACTTCCCGGCTCCAGGCTGGTCATTCCCATCTCAAGCTGACAACTTTCTACCTGTCCCGGAAGAATATATTTGCAGATGGTACGATGATTGGAATCCTCCAAAGAACCCAATTCCACTTTATTTTCATCTTTGATAATCACAACACCTTCTTCTGCAACACCTTCTCTTTTGATCAATACGGTAGGATAAGAAGCATGCGCCGGTGCACTGTTCATATAGAATTTTGCAGGAGTCTGTTCATCAACACTTGCAAATGTGATATCTTTTGCGCCCATTCCGATATACATTCCTTCTTTATGGGCTACTGTATACTCTTTTCCATCAATCGTGATCACACCGGCTCCGCCGATATTGATGACACCCATCTCTCTTCTTTCCAGAAAATATTTTGCACGCAGTTCTTCTCCTGCTTTCAGTACCAGAGTTTCTTTTACCGGCATGATTCCTCCGGTGATAATGCGGTCAATGTGGCTGTAAACCAGTCGAATCTCATCAGCCGGAAATAAATTAGAAATCAAAAATTCCTCTCTCAGTCGTTCTGTTGTATAATGCTTTACGTCCCTTGGTGAAACTGCAGTTCTTAATTCCATATTCGTGTACCTCTCTATTTTAAACTATTTGAAATTCTATTATTTCGGCTGTTTTCCAATGTATGCCAGAATTCCGCCGTCTACATACAGAATCTGTCCATTTACAAAATCAGATGCATCGGAAGCAAGGAAAATAGCAGGTCCCATCAGATCTTCCGGTGTTCCCCATCTGGCTGCCGGTGTTTTTGCCACGATAAACTGATCAAACGGGTGACGGCTTCCATCCGGCTGAACCTCACGAAGAGGTGCTGTCTGCGGTGTTGCAATATAGCCAGGTCCGATTCCGTTACACTGAATATTGAACTCACCGTACTCGGAGCAAATATTCTTGGTCAGCATCTTCAGGCCACCCTTTGCTGCTGCATAAGCAGATACCGTCTCACGTCCCAGCTCACTCATCATAGAACAAATGTTAATAATCTTTCCATGTCCCTTTTCAATCATATCCGGAATAACAGCTTTAGATACGATAAACGGTGCATTCAGGTCAATATCGATTACCTGACGGAACTCTTCTGCACTCATCTCTGTCATAGGAATACGTTTGATGATTCCGGCATTATTTACCAGAATATCGATCACACCCAAATCTTCTTTGATGGATGCCACCATATTTTTCACCTGCTCCTCGTCTGTCACATCGCAGATGTAACCCTTTGCATCAATCCCTTTCGCTGCATAATCCTCCAGCGCTTTATTCAGATGCTCCTGACCACGGCAGTTAAATGCAATCTTAGCACCTGCCTTCGCATATGCCTCCGCAATCGCAAAACCAATACCGTACGCACCACCTGTAACCAGTGCAACCTTACCTTCCAGAGAAAAACTATTTAAAATACTCATTGTAAAAACCTCCTTTTGCATGTTTTTTATTTACTGAGCTTATTCTAGCACAGTCATAAATCCTTTTCTTGTGATATATTCTTCAAAATATTGCAAATTTTCTTTTCCATGTGTATCAAAATCACGCCTCTAGATTAACGGTGCTCATCCAACGCACATTTTCTGAATGCTTTCATACTTTTTGTCAAAAATTTGCTTTTATGATAAACCAAATAATATTGCCGGGTAAGTTTAGCACCTTTTATTTTAATCTCTTTTAATTTTCCATTTTCCAGATAAGGCTGCAATGAATTTTTTTGTACTGCAAATATCCCCATTCCTTCCACACATGCATTGATCAGGCACCGGGTGCTGACACTTTCCATAGCTATGATTGGCTTTATATCCTCTTTTTTCATATTTTTCATAACCTGTTCCATGATATTACGCAATCCACTTCCGTTTTCTCTCAACAATAATGGTATATCTTTTAGATCACGCATTTGTAGTTCCGACGGAATATGCAATTTCGGTGAGCATGCAATTGTCACTGCTTCTTCCTCCAACAGACTGCAGAAAAAGAATTCCGATCTTGCCGGATAATCGATAATACCAAAATCCAGACTGTTTCGAACTAATTCTTCCTCGATCTGTGCAGAATTTTCCACACGTATATACACCGGAATTTCAGAGTGTTCCGTTCTAAATTTCGAGATTAGCTTTGGTAATTTACTCATACCGTAAGAAACATTTGCCCCTATACGAATTTTAGTGACCATATTTACATCCTTGAGAACGTTTTTCACTTCATCAAATTGTCCAAGGATGGAATCTGCATAGTTCATCAATTGTTCTCCGGATTCTGTAATATACAATCTCCGGTTCATTCTCTCAAACAACCTTGTCTCATAATAACTTTCCAGTTCCCGGATTGCATAACTGACTGCCGGCTGAGCCATATTTAATTCCTCTGCTGCCTGGGTAATACTGCCGAACCTGCATACTTCCATAAAAATTCTCAGATGTCTCAGCGTCATACAAATCTCCTTTCGCATGAATTGCTATCACATAATGATTTTATTATGTATATTATATTAACATAATAATTGTTTTACGTCACTGAACTCTTCAAAATAGAATTGAAATTTAAACAGGGAAAAGGAGATCACGCCATGCCTTTATTACTTATTTTCTTTATTGTTTGTTTTGCTGCCTCAACGATCGGTGCAATCTGCGGTATCGGAGGTGGAATCATCATCAAACCTGTATTAGACGCTTTCCACGTTATGGATGTTGCGACTATCAATTTTCTTTCCGGATGTACCGTTTTATCGATGACAACCTATTCCGTGATTAAAGGGAGACTAAGCGGTGAATCCCATATTAATAAAAGCATTGGGTTTCCACTTGGTATCGGCGCCGCTTTGGGAGGACTTGCAGGTAAATGGATGTTCTCTTTTATCTCTGCCTTAAGTCCGGAGAAAAACAAAATTGGTGCGATTCAAGCAATATGTCTGTCCATAATCACACTTGGTACACTCATTTATACGATCTGCAAAGAGAAAATATCAACACATAACATCACCAATCCTATCATCTGTATTTTAATCGGGCTATTTCTCGGGATTTTTTCTTCTTTCCTTGGAATTGGTGGAGGGCCAATCAATCTGGTCGTTTTGTTTTACTTCTTTTCCATGCAGACAAAAGCAGCTGCGGAAAACTCCCTGTACATCATTTTCTTCTCACAAATTGCCAATCTTATGGCCTCTGTCTTCACTGGAAGTTTGCCAGAGTTCAATATTTTCCTTCTGATTCTTATGATTATCGGAGGCATTACCGGCGGTGTGTGCGGAAGACTCCTTAACAAAAAAATCCAAGATAAAACAGTGGATAAATTATTTCTTGCACTCATGGTTGTAATAATCATGATAAACCTTTACAATATTTATATATTCATACATTAATACTGTCAGGAAATCCTTTTTGATTTTCTGACCATACACGAAACTAATCAAGAAGGAGCATTTTTATGCCTGCATTAAGTGTACTTATTAAACCTGCCTCCAGTTTGTGCAATATGTCCTGTGACTATTGTTTTTATTGTGATGAAGCACAAAAAAGAAGCCAGAAATCATTCGGTCTGATGAGCGAAGAAACGTTGAAAAATGTTATCCGCAAAACCATGCTTTGCGCAGATGAAATGATTTCCTACGCCTTTCAGGGAGGCGAACCCACCCTGCGTGGTCTTGATTTCTTTAAAAAAGTAATAGAATATGAGCAGCAATATAACAAAAAACATATTCGTGTTCAAAACGCCCTTCAAACAAATGGTTATTTGATTGATCAAGAATGGTGTAAGTTCTTTAAAGAAAATCAATTTCTTATCGGACTGTCTGTTGACGGAACACCTGACATTCACAATTCGCTCCGCCATGACCGTAAAACTGGAGCTGATACCTTTGACAGAGTTCTACATTCTGCACATTTGATGGATGAATATGGTGTGGATTATAATATCCTCACCGTTGTAACTCCGGGGATCGCCAGTAATATTTCCCAAATTTACTCCTACTATCGGGAGAATGGCTGGAATTATCAGCAGTATATCGCTTGTCTGGATCCATTAGATGAAGGACATGGATTAACCTCTCACGCATTATCCCCTGAAATATATGGCCAATTTTTGATTGATCTCTTTTCTCTCTGGTATTGCGACCTAAAAAAAGGAAAACAACCATACATTCGTCAGTTTGAAAATTGGGCAATGCTTGCCGCAGGATACATAGCTGAGTCCTGTGCCCAGAATGGTTCCTGCGGTATACAGAATGTGATCGAAGCAGATGGAAGTGTGTATCCATGTGATTTTTATATGCTGGATGAATATAAACTTGGAAACTTCAATAAAGACCGCCTGGATACGATCAACCGGAGGAGAAGCGAACTACAGTTTATCGAGCGTTCGTATAAGTTAGATACTGCTTGCAAAGAATGTAAATATTATCGCTTATGCCGGGGTGGATGTCATCGGAACCGGGATCTTAACAATGAGACTGGGCTGTATGAAAACTATTTCTGTCAGGCATACAAAGCTTTTTTTGATAGATATTATGATACATTATTGGAAATCGGACATAGGTTATAATTCATAAGTGCAATATCGTATATAAAACAGTCAAAAAGAGCAGTTCTGAATAAACAGAAACTGCTCTTTTTAACCCTTATTTATTCCTCATTTTTCTCAGGTATTTTTGCTCCAATATCTTTTTGCCATCCATGCAACATGAACCTCAGTCTTTCTACAATTTCCGGATATTCCTCCGCAATATTGTATTGTTCGCTAAAATCAACCGCTAAATCATATAATTGGACAGAGAAATCTTCCAATGATTCTATCAGTTTATACTGCCCATACAATACTGATGATCCCGGCACTCCCCCTTGATTTCCATAATGTGGATAATGCCAGAATAATGGTCTTTCTCCAATTCTTTTTCCCTTCAATAATGGGGCAATGCTTATTCCATCCTTATGCAGCTCTTTTTCCTGCGGAAGCCCCGCCAGTTCCAAAAAAGTAGGGAAGAAATCCATTGTAATAACCGGTATATCGCATCTGCTGCCCGCTTTGACCACACCTGGGTATTTGATGAGCAAAGGCACACGAACTCCGCCTTCCATCATCCATCCTTTTCCTTCACGTGCAGGCAAATTACAGGTAGGAGAACCCTCTGCCGTTGCTAATCCACCATTATCGGAAGTAAACACCACAACTGTATTCTCAGCTTTCCCGGATTCCTCCAGAGCGTCCAATAATCTTCCAATATTTTGATCAAGATTCCAGATCATAGCTGCATAGGAAGGATCTGACTGAAGAATTCTGCGCTGGACACGCATTCCTGCCTTATCCTCTGTATGCATTTCTTCTCCTTCAACAATAGCGATCTGTTTATCAAGTCCCAACTCTTTTGCCTTTTTTTCAAATTTCTCTCTATCTTCGTCTTTCACCTGAATCGGTGTATGCACTGCGTAATGACACAAATTCATAAAAAATGGTCTGTCATCTTTTTGTTGAATCAGGCGAATCGCCTCATCCGTAATCCGATCTGTCAGATATTCCCCCGGCTCTCCCTCGGTCAGAGTAGAAATTCCATAAGGTGCAAAATACCCTTGATTAGGATGTCCCCAGGAACAGCCTCCAATATTCACCTCAAAGCCGAATTTGTCCGGATAATATTCGGTATCTCCCAGATGCCATTTTCCCACATGCCAGGTGGCATAACCTGCATCTTTCAGCACTTGTGCCAGAGTAACGGATTCCCTGGGCAGATGTTTGATATAGGGAGCATCAATGACTTTGCCTTTCAGCGGATGGCACTGACCGCTCATATCAATCCAGTCTGTCACACCCAATCTTGCCGGACATCTTCCCGTCAAAAAACTGGCTCTAGAGGGTGAGCAGACCGGACAGGATGCATATGCATTTGAAAACTGCATGCTCTCCCTGCACAATCTGTCAATATTCGGTGATTCATAAAAGGTACTTCCGGTACAGGCAAGATCTCTCCAGCCCATATCATCCATAAAAATAAATAAAAAATTAGGTCTTTTATCTTTCATTTAACTACACCATCCTTCTTTACATTCCGATCTGCAGCGGTGCATAGGTCTGATATTTATCTCCCCAGATGCCGGCCTTACATAACTGTCCAGATCCTGTAACCCCCTCTTTTGCCCCGTCTATTTCAGGATTTACATACCTTCTGAACCAGTTTTCCATCTCTACTCTCATCTCTGCAGCAATTTTCTCATAATCTGCCTTTCCATAAAGATTCGTTTCTTCCCCAGGATCTTCGGTCAGGTGATAAAGTTCATTTTTTCCATAAGGATAGCGATGAATATATTTCCACTCTTTTGTCCGTATCATGCGGACAGGCCCATATTCATCAAAAACCACCAGCGCATTTTCTCTCCGGTCTTCTTCCTCTCCAAACAGACATCCAAGGAAACTTTTTCCCGGAAGTATTCTTTCGCCTTTGTATGAACAACCCGTCAGTTCCAGTAAAGTAGGAAACAGGTCATATGCACTTACCATGGCAGAGCAAATGCTTCCTTTGGGAATTCTTGCAAGATAGGATGCGAGAAATGGGACCTTGATAGCCGTATCATACATATTCATTGGAAAAGTTCCATTTCCTTTTCCCCATATACCGTGTTGTCCCATACTCATTCCATTGTCTGCAGTAAAAATCACAAGGGTATTTTCCGTAAGCCTTAATTCTTCCAGGCGATCCAGGATTCGTCCCAACTGTTCATCCATCGCACTGATTGCTGCAAAATAGCCTACCAGATTCTCCCTTCTTTTTTCTGTTCCATATACTGGTCCCGTAGTCATGTCCGGATGATCCGGAATATCCGGAATATTTGAAAATTCACAATCTTTATAATAATCGATCCATTTTTTCGGATGCTGTTCCTCTCCCCAAGGAGAATGCGGAGCCGTATAATGTACCGATAAATAAAACGGTTTTTCATCACTATGGAGTTCATTTAAAAACTGCAGTGCCTTATCTGTAATCAGTTCTGTCACGTATTTTCCGTGTTCTACAGTAATCTCTCCATTTTCCACCATATCAGCATGATAATAACAACAACCACCCAATCCGATCGTATACCATTTGGAAAATCCATGCTGCGGGCAAACACTGTTTCCCAGGTGCCATTTACCAGCAAGTGCACATTGATATCCATTTTCAGTAAGAACGTCCGTATAAGTTGTCTGCCCTTCTAAATATGAAATCGGCACCCTCTCATTGACATATCCGCCAGCATAGGGATTTTCTTTTCCCTGTTTTTCAAATTTTACTGCATCCACATTCCCGGAACGTATCCAGTCATGGACTCCGTGGGCGGATGGAATGGTTCCTGTGAGCAAAGAAGCTCTTGCCGGTGAACATACCGGGGAAGCACAATAAAAATTATCAAATCGCATTCCTGACTCTGCGATTCGATTCAGATTGGGCGTATAAAGTTCCGGCGTATTCGCACAATTCATTGCCCATGCTCCCTGGTCATCTGTCATTACAAAAAGAATATTTGGTCTCATCTTGCCTCCTGACTGATCTTATTGGCCAAAGTTAGTGAAAGGATGGGAATAAAACCCCCACCCTCTCAATCCAGATCTAAGTTTCTATTCTATAGCATTATTTACTTGCATGATAAACTTCATTTACGGATTCCAGAATCTCATCGCCGCCCTGTGAACGCCAAGCCTCACTCAACTGTTTGGCGCCTTCTTCGATATCAATCTTACCATTCAACATATCCGTGAAATACTGGACAAATACATCATCAACTACAGATGCTTTATCGATCTCCACAGTAGTCTTCTGATTGATCAAGTTCTTGACCTGACACTCCGTAGCAATTTCTACTGTCTCCAGTGCTCTTTCTCTGTTAGGATCTGTTTCCGGAATATAGTTGCTCTCAAGTGGCCAGTAGAAAGATCCCCATGCCAGAGCATGTGCCCAACCATTTTCGGAAAATGCGTCTTTTGCTCTTTCTTCCTCATTGTAAACAATCTCATCTCCATCCATTGTATAATGGATTCCTTCGATACCAAGACGAAGCAGATTATTTCCTTCTTCTGAAACCATGAAGTTGATAAATTCTGCTGCTTTATCCGGATTCTTACATGCAGCGGTAATACAAGTCATCATACCGCTCTTGCCCTGTCTGTTCAGACCAAAGGAACCGTCTTCTCCAGCCGGAGACTTTCCATAAGCCAGTGTTGCTTCCGGAAACAGTTCCTGCAGACTGTTTTCATGTCTGGATACATGACGGAACATAGGCGCAAGCATGGATCCTGATTTTCCCTGATAAAATTTTTCTTCTTTCTTAGAAGAATCATTCAGCATGAATTCCCCGTCTACCACTCCGCTGTCCCAAAGTTCTTTGATATATTTCATTGCAGGAACAAAAGATGCATCTTCAAACCATGGAATAACATTATCATTTTCATCAAGGGAATAATCTGCATAAGGCAGTCCATATGCAAAGAATACCCAATCAAATGGTGTGGTGCTTGCACTAGACAGTTTTTCACAAGTATATCCATAAGTATCATCTTTTCCATTGCCATCCGGATCGTCAAATGTGAACGCATTCAGAACCGTCTTCATCTCTTCCAATGTTTCAGGATATTTAAGACCCAGATTGTCCAGCCAGTCCTGTCTCATTACGATCAATGCATTTGCTACATTGTACTGTGTAATAAAAGGCAGACCATAATACTTGCCATCCTGTGCAGACCAGCTATACTCTTCTAGCCATGATTTCATACTGGAATTACTCTCCATGTAATCATTGAGAGTAATAACCATACCATCATCAATCCACTGCTGTGTTGCACTTGTGCCATATGCACCAGTTACTATATCCGGGAAATCACCGGATGCCATTGCAACATTTACTTTTTCTGTACTTCCCTCTGGAACAATCTCAACTGTCAGATCGATGCCAAGACGATTATTGATTTCTTCAATGATACGGTCATCATCCTGGATAACTTCTGCAGCAGTGTCTCCTGTGGTCAGCCAGTGAATAGGAACTCTCTCATCCTCCTGTTTTTCACCGGTGGCAGAACCACATCCCGTGCCAAACAACATAATTGCTACCAAGCCTAAACTTAAACTTCTCCTTGCCTTCATAATAATACCTCTCTTTCTTTTTTCTATTGGATTAATTACATCTCACGATGTGAAATCCTATCAAAACTGTATACAAACCTTTTCCCATACAGTTTTCTTCAAAATTAACCCTTCACTGCTCCGGTCATTACACCTTTTGTAAAATATTTCTGGAAAAATGGGTAAGCACACATGATTAATATAATTGACATCATGACTGCAGCCATCTTCATAGGCTGACCAAGCAGGAACAGGCTCTCTCCGCTTCCTGAATATGCCGCATCATTTTCAAACAACATGGATCTTAAGAACAACTGCAATGGCCATTTTGCTCTGTTGCTGATATACATAACTGCGGAAAAGAAATCGTTCCAATGATCGACTGCATAAAACAAAGTAACTGTCGTAATCGCCGGTTTTGAAATCGGAACCATAATTTTAAATAAAATACCCACATCAGTGCATCCATCCAGTTTCGCAGCCTCTTCCAGTTCAACCGGCAGATCCGCAAAAAAGTTTCTAAGCACGATCAGGTTGTATGTATTAATCGCAGACGGCAGAATCATAGACCATAAACTATTCATCAGACCAAGGGACTTAACAACCATATATGTAGGAATGATACCGCCGGAAAACATCATTGTAAATACAGCTAAAAACATTAAAATACGGTGCCCTTTTAAGTCTTTTTTAGATAAAACATATGCTGCCATAATAGTAATAATCATATTTACTAACGTACCTACAAGCGTAATAAAAATACTGTTCGCATAGGACGTCCATAATTCCGCCGTTTGAATCATGTAGGAATATCCTTCAAAAGACCACTCTGACGGCCATAAATGGATACCCGTCTGCAGATAACTTTTCAATGAAGATACGGATACTACAAGGCAATCCCAAAATGGATAAAAGGTAATAATTGCTAAAAAAGCAAGCAATATAACGTTTACAACATTGAATATCCGACTGCCCAGAGACTGTTTAATATGATTTTTTTTCATCAATAGATTCCCTCCTCACCAGCCATTCTTGCCGCTTTATTTGCAATTACCAATAATATGAAATTAACAACTGACTTAAATAAACCTACTGCTGTAGCCAATTCAAATTTTCCATCCTGTAAGCCCAAACGATATACATACGTATCAATAATATCTGCCGTTCCATAAACACTTGGATGATATAATACGAAAATCTGTTCAAAACCTGCCTGCATCAGGCTGCCAATTCTGGTGATCAGTACTACGATAATCGTAGAACGGATACAAGGCATTGTGACATTCCACAGTTTCTGCCATCGGTTCGCTCCGTCCACCGTTGCTGCCTCATACAACTGAGGATCAATACCACTCATTGCAGCAAGATAAATAATCGTATTCCATCCAAATGTTTTCCAGATCATGGAAACAACCATAGTAGGAACAAAATATTTCTCATCTGTAAGAAATCCAATGGGTTCAAACCCCAAAGCCTTGATGATCGTATTGACAATTCCGGAATCCATAGATAAAAGACTTGTCAGAATACCTCCTACTACAACCCAGGAAATAAAATTGGGAATATAGATTGAGGTCTGTACGACTTTCTTAAACTTTCCCTCCTTTAATTCATTCAGCATCAAAGCCACAATGATTGGGAAAGGAAATCCGAAAATGAGTCGGATAAGGCTGATCCTTATAGTGTTCCAAAAAACAGAATAGAACTTATCCAATTGAAATAATTCTTTAAAGACATCAAATCCTATCCAAGAACTCTTCAAAATCCCAAGCATCGGATTAAAATCTTTAAATGCAATACTCGCTCCATACATAGGAACATAACAGAAAATCAAATAGTATACCAAAGTAGGAACCAACATCAAATATAAGTATTTATGTTTCCATATATACCTTAACGATGAATTCTTACTTTTCTGGCAGGCAGAAGGTGCGCTTGCCTTCTTGTTTACCCTTTTCATGAACATTGAAACCTCCTTCTCACAGTCAAATGACAAAACAGCCATCTCTCCACTGTTATACATGGACTGTTTTTGTCTTTTGCATTTTTTGTTTTCTCTGCCATAAAGATTATCATCTTTTTCTTTTGAATTGAACGCAACAAATAAACCAGATTTATATGCTTTGTATAAAACCTTACTCCGTATTTCTTAAAATCCCTGTAAAATCAACATTTTGTATTTTTCGAATATCATTTTTTCAATTCAAATCTTTTAAATTTGTTTGATTTTTGCTATGACTTTTATCAAAATTCCCTTGTTTTTTTACTTAGCATTGCACTTTTTAAATCATATTCCATAATTTTAGAGGGAATTTTCCATAATTATTCATGATTTTATACAATCAGTCACAGTTGATAATTTGACAAATTTCTCTTATTGAGTATAATTATATTACTTAAAAGTAACCAAAAAAATATATATCACCACGCAGATAAGGAATGATTTTGATGAATGTATTTGCCACTTTACTCGCCTCTCCCAACAGACGGAAAAACATCCTGAAATCCAAACATTTTCGTTCTTTTTTCTTCACCGTATTTCTGATTGTTACCGCAATTTTTCTGTTTGTTGATTTTCTTTTAATTTCTGAAACCAAACATCGTATCAAGGAAAATCAGGAAGACAAACTCACCCAAGCTTCCTATGCTCTTCAGGACATTATAAATGCAACGAAAAATAACGCTATTTTCATAGGCTCCCTTCCTTCGGTCAACTTATTAATTAACAACACGAATCCGTCTATCGATTATTTATACGATATGATTAATGATGTATCTTCTTTTTCATCCATGTATGATTACGATAATATGGTGCTCTTTTTTGATGCTTCAGAAAGGGTTTACGATTCTAAAAGCGGAATCTATCTATATTCAGATTATTATGATCAAGATATTTTTCAGGCTCTTACGGATCTCAACAGTTACGAAGAATGGATTTTTAATAAGTCTTCTCTTCGTTACTATGAAACGCATCATGAAAACGAATTACTTACTTACATTCGTCGATTGCCATTTTACGAATCAACAGGGAAATGTTACATCACTTTTTCCGTCTCCATCAGTTCCCTGCAAAATACAGTCGCAAAGTATCTCCGGAATAATTCGTATCCATCGATACTATGTTTTCAAAATCAATTACTCTGGGGATCAACGGATTTTATATCCTCAAACTGGGATGACAAGCTGACGGCTCAGGAAAACATGGAAAATCTTTTTCCAGATTCCTCTCAGTATACCTATACAACAGAATCCGGAGTGCAGACAACGACCTTTATTACAAAAAGTCAGATGATTCTGGCTGCCCTTCCTGTTCTGAAACCCTTGTTGGGCAGTTATGTCATCGCCATTCTGCTGGATTTTATTATCGCTGTACTCTACTCTGTTGCAATGATAAAACGTCTCGACAACCTAATGCGTAAGATTGGATTGACACCCTATACAGAGTGCAAGGACCAAAAACTGGACGAATATATGCTTCTTAGTGCAGCCCTGGATAATATGAACGGACAGCTCAATAATATTGATGCAGTCATGAAAGAAAACACTCAGCTTCTTCAAGATCAGCTTTTATATGGTATTTTATATGAATACATTGATATCCATAAGCTTTCACCCAAATATAAAGAAAACGGCATTGTTTTTCCTTATAACCAATTTTGTCTTATATTAATTTCATTGCCTTCTTTGGAGCAAAATACAGACTATGCTACCCAGGAAGAGATTCGACTACTTATCCGTAATAGCGCAATCAATTCTTTTTCCAATATTGGTCAGTGTTACAGCCTGTATCTTGGCATTAAATATGTTGCTGTTATCTTGAATACCGGATTGAAGAACGAAAACTTAAAGCCTGAGCTTCTTAAAATATGTAAAATTTTGCGAACGAGTCTAACTGAAACTTTGTCACTGAGCCCCCTGTTTTCCATTTCCATCTGTTCATCCACAGATCCACATTTATTTCAATCTCTGGAGTCGGCTCAACGTGTATTTATGTTCTCTTCTGACGAAGAAGAAGATTTCGTATATTTCAGCAATCAACAGGAATCTTCCTCTACAATCGAACCAGAATTAGTGCTGCAATTTACACGTGCCATCATTAATAAAGATCTGGTGCAATTGGAACTTATGTCGGAAAAATTCAACAATGAATACCTTACACAAAACATTCTCGATCATGAAGCAAGACGATTAACCCATATGATCCTGTGTTCTATTTTTATTCAATTACTAAGTTTGAATATAGAGGTGAATGAAAGCTTGTTAACCGACTATATTTCTAAAATTACAGATACTCAAACAGTGGTAGAATGTGGCAATATCTTTTGGAGTTTTCTTTCTCATATCATCACAGACACCTCTAAAATGTCCGATGATGCACACGTATATGTGAGAAAAGCTAAAAATTTCCTAAAAGAACATTATTATGAACCATTATCTATTCCACAAATTGCAAGCCATATTGGCGTTAGTTCAATCTACCTTAATAGAGTATTCAAACTTTCAACAGGAAAAACACTGTCCGAATATTTAAACAATTACCGCATAACCCAGTCTATTGAATTATTAAAGGACAAATCAAATACGATAAACTATATTAGCGAATCCATAGGTTATAATGATGTACGCAGTTACATACGCTTCTTTAAAAAATTTTATGGGATGACTCCGGGAGAATACAGAAAAACCCTATAAAAAAGGATTAGAGAAATTTTCTCTAATCCTTCTTCGCATTTACAAATCGTGTATATTCCGGCATCCAGACCAGATTTACGGTACCGATCGGACCGTTCCTCTGTTTTGCTATGATGATTTCCGCCATATTTTTATTTTCTGTATCTTTTTTGTAGTAATCTTCACGGTAGATGAACATTACCACGTCCGCATCCTGCTCGATGGCTCCGGACTCACGAAGGTCTGACAGCATAGGACGCTTGTCATCTCTCTTTTCAACTGCGCGGCTTAGCTGAGAAAGTGCCACAACCGGTACATTCAGTTCCCTTGCCACCTCTTTCAGTGCTCGGGAAATATCCGAGATTTCCTGCTGACGGGAGTCACTGCTTCTTCCACTTCCCGACATCAGCTGCAGGTAATCGATAATGATAATATCAAGCCCCTGTTCCAACTTAAACTTTCTGCACTTAGAACGAAGTTCCGAGATAGAAATACCAGGTGTATCATCTATGATCAGGTGGGAATTGCCGATAATCCCGGCACCCTCGATCAGTTTCGCCCAGTCTTCATCTTCCAGATTACCGGTTCGGATCTTCTGTGAATCCACCTTTGACTCCAGTGAAAACAGACGATTGACAAGCTGCTCCTTGCTCATCTCCAGACTGAAGATAGCA
>JALFVM010000210.1 GCA_022787145.1 Lachnospiraceae bacterium
ATCGGCACGGTCGATCAGCTCGCACATCTCTTCTGCCGGAAGGGAGACATCCAGCGGCACAGCAACGCTTCCACTGTTGACTGTTCCAAGATAAGTCACCAGCCATGGATAAGAGGTCATACCAGTCACTGCAATGTGTGCACCCAGCTCACCAAGGGACTCCAATGTGCGGGAAAAACTCTCACTGTCTTCCTTTAACTGACGGTAGGATTTTGCCTCGATCTCTTTTCTGCCCTTTTTATAGCGGATGGCATCCTCTGTTCCGAAATTCTGTTCTGCCTGTACCACAATCTGACGAATTGTACTGCAAACCATAGTCGTCCTCTCTTTCTACTGTTCTGCTGCCAGCTTCTCTAAATAATCAACAGCTTCCTGTACGGTACGGATATCTGCAACCTCCTGCTCGTCGATTTCAATATCAAGCTCATCCTCCAGTTCTCCGAGCATGCTCATAAAATCGAAAGAAGTAAATCCAAGGTCTTCCATAAAACGAGATTCCGGATGTACGTCACTCTGCTCTACTTCCACATAATTACAAATAATTTCAGCTAACTTCTCAAACATTTTTCTTCCTCCTGTTTTCCTGCAAACAACACTTCTTCATTCAAATTAAACCAGTTTAATAATATCTCCGATTGGTAGATCCGGATTTTCCACGCCCTTAAACATAATCTTACAAAGATAATAATACAGATACTCCAGCTGCTCTCTGGATACAGCCTTCACCTGATGCTCAAAGTTAAAATCCAATCCATTGTCATCCGGTCGATGCATAACCGTCAGATACATTGCCTGTGTGGTAGCACCATTTGGATACCATCTTGTTTTGTATTTGATATCACCAATCTGCTCCAGTCCCTTCTCTTTCAAAGTCAGCGGCTGATAAGTCAGTGCCATCGGCTCATACGTCTGTCCCGGCTGATTTGGATACATTTTCGCTCTCTCTGTAAAATAAGCAACCGGATCATAGTTGGCATGGCGGAAATATTCATTCTGCAGATTTCTGATCTCGTAAATGCCTTCCAGGAATGTCTTATCCTGTGAAATGATGGTACGGAACGGGAAAGAATGAATTCTTGTTCCGCCGGATTTTTTTTCTTTTAAGGTTGCACGTCTTGCAATGGCTGTATTGATCGACACATCATCGTTGCCGTTCATCTTCTGGAAGTATGTACGAAGTCCCATCAGAAGGAGTGTTGCCAGTGATACATGATATTTCTCACAGAAATCCATCAGACGTTTTGTCGGTTCTGCTTCCAGATGGAAGATATCAATCGCAGAGTCTACGGAATCCGACACATTCACTGCCGCACGCAGGTTTGGATTGTTGCATCGTTTTCGCTCATTTTCCAATGTCTGCTGTCCAAGCAAACCATTGTAGATTGGTTCCGATACAGACATCTGCTGACGGAAAAATTCCGCATCCCGCTGCTGCGCCTTGCTGCCAGCCTCATAGGCAAGATCCTTCTGAAGCTGCTCGATATAAGAAGCCATATCCTTCGGATACGGAACATCCTCAAACATTGCATTGCAGTAAAGCTCAATGATATCCTTCATAAAACAGATCAAAGACTGTGCATCCATGATCATATGATCTCCCAGAAGATACAGACCATTATAACCATCCGGAGTCTTGATCATCACGATACGATTCATCGGTGAATCCTGACGTTTGAAAGGCACCTGTGTCCACTTTGTCATGATCTGTGCAGCCTCTTCCATCGTTTTTCCTGTAAAGTCCACGAATTCGATATCACGGTCTTCTTTGTCTACCACATACTGATACCAGTTTCCCTGTTTGTCAGCCGCAAAACGAACACGCATACCTTCACAGCGCTCATATGCTTTATAAATAGACTGCTTCAGCACATCCCAGTCCAGATCCGCCTGAATCGTCAGACTGGTTCCAACATTGAGAACTTCCTTCTTTGGACAGAAATTCTGGTAAAAGAAATGAAATTTCTGAGCTGCGGTCAGTGGATATACCGGATATCCGTGTCTTTTTCTCATCATTTGATTATTCCTCCAATAAATTCCGTTAACATTTTTTCGTAAGCTTCGGTATCTTTAAAGTAACTTTCTGCGTGTCCTGCACCTTTTACAATCATTTTTTTCTTCACAGGTGCTGCGCAGTTTTCATAAATCTCATCACACATCCAGCAAGGCACAAACGTATCACTGTCTCCATGAATCAGCAGCACAGGAATCTTTGCTTTTTGTACCTCTCTGGCTGCATTACACTCATCCAGTCCGTATCCGGCTTTCTTCTTATTTACCCGATCTGCAATCTGGATCATTGGAAAAGCCGGCAAATGATACATGCTGTGCAGTACATGCGTAAATACGTATTTCGGCGAAGTAAACGCACAATCGGAGACAATTCCTTTTACCTGCTCGGGAAGCTCCAATCCGCTTGCCATCAACACAGTCGCACCTCCCATGGAAGTTCCGTGAATCAGAATCTGCACGTCCTCTCCACAGGTTTGGATCACCCATTTGATCCACATCAGAGCATCGTAACGATCCTTACAGCCGAAGCCGATATAATGTCCTTCACTCTCTCCATGCGCTCTGGCATCCGGGAGAAGCATCGCATAGCCGTTATGCAGGTAATAATCCGAAAGTCCTACATAGTCACTCATTCCCTTGCTTGTATATCCGTGAAAACAGATTGCCACTTTTTTGGCATTGTTGTTTGGAATCCAGGATGCATGAAGCATCAGTCCATCATCCGATTCCTGATAAATATCTTCTCTCGGCTGAGCCATGAGATATTCCTTTTTTGGCTGAAGTTTTGGAAGATACTGACTCCAGTCTGTGCCGGACATCTTCATGGTGCGCTCTACTTTCACATTGTTCCGTATCATGGTTCTTCGATAAAAATATGCGGTGCCTCCCGCCTCTGAGAATGCAAGAAGTCCGAGGAAGACACCTGCCAAACCTAATTTTTTCATAATTGCCTCATCTACTTTCTGCTGTCTTCTCCTAAGTCATGAACCACCAGTTCAACTGGTGGTTTGATTTTGGCCCTATAAGGGCCGATTACTTGCGCGCCTAAAAGGCGGGCGTCTCAAGCACTTATACCAACATGCCTCTAAAAGAGGCTACTTTCTGGTATCTTCTCTC
>JALFVM010000149.1 GCA_022787145.1 Lachnospiraceae bacterium
GCCTGGTGTGGCATTTACCGCACAGCGTCATCGTGTCGGATACGGCGGTGGTTTTTATGACCGTTTTCTGGAGGTACATAAAATTCCAAAAGTAGCACTTGCCTTTGAATTTCAGATGATGGAGGAAGTTCCGGTAGAACCTACCGATATTCTGCCGGATGCCGTTGTAACGGAGAAAAAGATTTACGAATCATAATTACATATGGTCTATTATAGAAAGCTTTTGCATATATTTATGAAGATATAATGCGGAAGCTTTTTTTGCGCAGGTATAGAAGGAGGACAGGCAGAGATGATTATATTGGAAGAACGCTATTCGTATGAGAGAATCTGTAAAGAGATGGAAGCACTAAAACAGCAATTTGGAGAAATTTTGTCTTGTAAAGTGATCGGTTACAGTCATGATGAGCGTGAGATTCGTATGATAAAACTTGGCCTGGGCGACGAGGTGCTGTTTTGTACGGCCGGTGTTCATGGAAGAGAAAGTATCAATCCGATTATTCTGTTGAAAATGGTGGAAGAGTATGCCGAGGCCTATACGGACGAAGCGATGCTGGCCGGTTATGATGTCTTTGCGCTTTTGCAGAAATACTCTATTTTTTTCATTCCTGTGGTCAATCCGGACGGTTATTGTATTGCGCTGGAAGGGGTGCAGGTAATTCGCAATCCGAAATTAAGACAGGCTTTGCGGATTCGGAGGATTGATTACAAAAACTGGAAATGCAATGCCAGAGGAATTGATATCAACCGTAATTTCCCCTGTAAATCCTACATAAAGCGATTTTACGATGAGGAACCTGCCAGTGAGCGTGAAACACAGGCGTTGATTCATGTATTTCAGACGTATCCAAGTGTAGGGTATGTGGATTTTCATTCCAGAGGAAAAATGATTTATTATTATCGAAGTGCTATGCCAGGTGTGTACAATCGTCAGAATTATTATCTTGCAAGGCGGCTTCAAGAAGTGTCAAATTACAGACTTGGTCAGAGAGAGGAAGAATTTTCATCTGCTTACAGTGGTGGAAATTCCGTGCACTATTATTCAGAGGCAATCGGAGGGCCGGCGATCACTGTTGAGACTGTGGAGGAAGATGCAAACTTTCCGTTAAAGGAAGAATATCAGACAGATACTTATCAGGAGATTCGATGTATTCCTCTGGAAATCATAAAGCAGACGATGCAGTTTGCCGATATAAAAAAGGCTTGACATTTTATGGTGGTTAGAATACACTAACTTATATAAGGAGAAAATGACTCTACACTTATGAAAAATAAAAACAGAGGTGAAGAAGATGGGAACAGTAGTGGTTGCTGCGGCACTGGTCCTTGTGATTGGTCTGGCTGTTCGCAGTATGATTAAGGATAAGAAAAACGGAAAATCATTGCAATGTGGAGGTGACTGTAAGCATTGCGGTGGACACTGTCATTGAGACGACTTGTAATTTGTGAGGGATGAATAAAAACCAGAGGAAAAATTTGTGGATTTTTTTCTCTGGTTTTTTCTTGTGTAATTAGAAGGTTTATGTTACTATCTATATGAAAACGATTACATATAATTTCGTGATTATTTCACAAGAGACGGGAGAAACGATGAATATGGAAACAAAGAAAATGAATAAAAAAACGGATAAATATAAGGAAAGATTACAAAGACATCATGATGAACTTCGTTGGCTTTACATGGAACTTTATGGAAATGATTCCATGTTTGCAGAACTTTGCGACAATATGCATCGCTTTTATCAGGAACGAAAGGATACATTGAAAAGCCTGGATATGCAGCGCGAAGCGCATCCGGACTGGTACAAGCAAAATGATATGATGGGTATGATGTTTTATATTGACAATTTTGCTGGAAATATGAAAGGCGTTGAGAAAAAATTGGATTATATTCAGGAGTGCAACGTGAACTATATTCATCTGATGCCTTTTTTGGATACAGTGCCGGAACGCTCTGATGGTGGTTATGCAGTTGCCGATTTCCGTAAAGTACAGGAAAAACTCGGAACAATGGAAGATCTGGAAGATTTGACAGATGCATGCCATAAGAAAAATATTAATGTCTGTATGGATTTTGTGATGAATCATACATCTGAGGATCATGAGTGGGCAAAGCGTGCGCGCCAGGGGGATGGAGAATACATGAGCCGCTATTTCTTCTTCCGTGATTATTCTATTCCGTCTATGTACGAGAAAACCGTTCCGCAGGTATTTCCAACGACTGCACCGGGGAACTTTACCTGGCTGGAGGATGCCGGACATTTTGTTATGACGACCTTCTATCCGTATCAGTGGGATTTGAACTACAAAAATCCAAGAGTTTTTAATGAAATGATGTATAATTTCCTGTTTCTTGCAAATAAAGGGATTGATATTATCCGCATTGATGCAGTACCATATATCTGGAAAGAATTACATACGCAGTGCAGAAATTTGAAACAGGTGCATACGATTGTCCGCATGATGCGAATCATCAGCGAGATTGTATGTCCGGGAATTTTGCTTCTTGGTGAGGTCGTGATGGAACCGGAGAAGGTTGCTCCTTATTTTGGAACAGTTGAAAAGCCGGAGTGCCATATGCTTTATAACGTAACGACGATGGCAACAACCTGGCATACAGTAGCGACAAGAGACGTTCGACTGCTCAAAAAACAGCTCGATATCGTCAATGGTCTGCCGAAAGATTATGTATTTTTAAATTATTTGCGCTGTCATGATGACATTGGCTGGGGATTGGATTATCCGACACTGTTGTCAGAGGGAATTGGTGAGCGTTCTCATAAGGAATATCTGAACAATTATTTCCAGGGATATGCAGGCGCCAGCAACAGCAGAGGAGAGCTTTACAATGCAGATCCTGTGACTGGTGATGCACGTTTCTGTGGAACAACAGCTTCTATGTGTGGAATCGAAAAAGCATGTTTTGAGCAGGATGAACAGGCAATGCAGAAGGCAATCCAGCTGGATGTCATGCTCCATGCTTATATGTTTATGCAGTCGGGGATTCCAGTGCTTTATGGCGGAGATGAAATTGGACAGGTGAATGACTACAGTTACAAAGAAGATCCGAATAAAGCTGCCGATTCTCGTTACCTTCATCGAGGTGCTATGAACTGGACACTGGCAGAGAATATTACCGATCAGACAACGGTAGAAGGGCAGATGTTTACAAGACTGAGCGAACTTGAGCAGATCCGTAAACAGGAGCGCGTGTTTGTATCAAATGCAGATACGTGGACAATCGAAACCTGGGATTCCAGTGTACTGTGCATCGGACGCTATTTTGAGGGTGAGAAGATACTTGGTCTGTTTAATTTTAGTGAATATGACAAGACCGCCTGGATCAATGAAACAGATGGTGAATATGTAGATTTGATTTCTGGAAGAAAAATGCAGGCATCCGGCGTAGATATTCCAGCGTATGGATTCTATTATCTGAAAAAAATAAATGGATAGAAGAAAAAGTTAGGAGTAAAAACAGCATGAATATTGGAGAAATTGCAAAAATGGCAGGAGTATCTAAGGCTGCGGTCTCACGCTATTTTAATCAGGGATATGTGTCGGAAGAAAAGAGGGAAGCGATTCGAAAAGTCGTGGAACAGACGGGATATCGTCCTTCTGTACAGGCGCAGACGCTTCGTACCAAAAAGACAAAAATGATTGGCGTGATTCTGCCCAAAATAGATTCGACTTCTATGGGAAGCGTGGTGTCTGGTATTCTTGCTGTATTAAACGAACACGGATACCAACTGTTGTTGGCAGATACACAGAATAATCCCAAAAAGGAACTGGAATATCTGAGCCTCTTTGATGATAAGCAAGTAGATGGTGTCATTTTGGCGGCAACTGTTTTTACTTCTGAACATAGAAAAATATTAAAAAGTATGAATGTTCCTGTAGTGATTGTCGGACAGAGAATGTCTGGCTGTCACTGTGTGTATCATGACGATTATCACTCGATTTATGATACGACGGCTCTTTTGTTGGAAAAAGGCAGGAAAAATCTGGCCTATATCGGTGTACTGATGCAGGACAAAGCAGTAGGGTCCGAGCGGTATCAAGGATTTTGTGATGCCGTTTTGAAAGGCGGTCTTGAACAGCTCAAAGAGCAGATGATCATTTCTGGTTTTTTGATTGAGGATGGTTATGAAGCGATGATGAAACTGATGGAAAGGTACAAAGATCTGGATGGCGTAGTTTGTGCAACAGATGAGATTGCCATTGGAGCCATGCAGTGTCTGAAATCGCTTCATGTAGACATCCCAGAGCAGATTATGGTGGCAGGGCACGGAGATTCTGTGTTGGCGAAAGTGACCATTCCTACATTGACGACGGTACATTTTTCTTATGAAGAAAGTGGGATGGAGGCGGCAGGGATGCTTCTGAAGCTTTTGGACAAAGAAGAATCTGCTGTCAGAGAAATCAAGCTGGGCTATCATCTTGTGGAGCAGCAAACGACCCAGACATGCAAGTAAGCTACTTTTGTACTGGAATAAAGACATAAAATTTGGCGCAGAGATATATACAAAAAATAAAAAGGTGCTATAATGATTCCGGCAAAAAAATGATAGATCATATCAAAAGGAGCAAAAAATGATACTAATATTGATTGAGAAGATTATTTCTCTGTTTTTTATTATGCTTCTCGGCGTATTGCTGGTGAAAAGTCGGATTCTGAATGCACAGGACAGCCGAATTCTGTCGACGCTTTGTATTTATCTGATTATGCCATGTGTGATTTTGGAAGCATTTCAGGTAAATTATACAGAAGAAATCCGAAATGGACTGATGCTTGCGGTGGTGGCAGCATTGCTGATTCATATTCTGTGGTTGGGACTTGTACAGGTTGCGGGCTTCTTATTTCATCTTGACGCAGTAGAGAAGACTTCTGTTATGTATTCCAATGCGGGTAATCTGATTATTCCGCTGGTAACGGCTATGCTTGGACAGGAATGGGTGATCTATTCCAGTGCGTTTGTTTCGGTGCAGCTGTTTTGGATGTGGAGCCATGGAAAAATGGTTCTGTGTGGTGAGAAGAAGATTGAAGTCAGAAAAGTAATCACGAATATTAATATGATTGCTGTTTTTGCAGGAATAATTCTGTTTATTTTTCAGATTCATTTTCCGAAACCTCTGGATGATGCACTTTCTTCCGTTGGACAGATGGTGGGACCGGTTGCTATGCTGGTAACGGGTATGCTGATTGGCAATATGAATCTAAAAGGAATCCTGGGATATAAACGGATCTGGTTGACAACGTTTTTGCGACTGATTGTGTTTCCGGCAGCAGCACTGCTTTTGTTGAAATTCAGTGGTATGGCTTCGTTTGCGAAGGAGGGAAAAGAGATTCTTTTGATTTCTCTTCTTGCAACTATGACACCATCGGCATCTTCAATTACGCAGATGGCACAAATTTACGGGAAAGATGCTGATTACGCCAGTGCGATTAACGTGGTAACGACGCTTCTTTGCGTAGTCACTATGCCGGTTATGACGACACTATATCAGATGTAAAAAAACGACAGGTTTATTTGCCTGTCGTTTTTGATATAAATAGAAATGAGAGGATTGCACCGACACATCCGAATAAAATGGATGGAACAATCCAGCCAAAGCCAAGACTGGCGAGCGGAAGATGTGTTACAAAATCACACGGAAGACCTTTGGCATACAGAAGTTCAAACAGGCTGGTAAGAAGCGCACCCAAAACTGCCGAACGAATGACGAGCGTGCTCTTTAGACGTTTGGCAAAAAAAGAACACGCAATCAAAGCCAGCATTCCGGGATAAAGAAGCCCGAGAATGGGGGAGGCAATTGATACAATGGTGTCTGTGCCAAGTGTTGCGAACAATGCGCTGAAAATGCAGAAAAATACAACAAGGAATGAATAGTGTAATTTCCCTTTTGACAGATCACAGTAATATTCTGCACTTGCGCTGATTAATGCAACAGCAGTTGTGGTGCAGGCAAGTGTCACGATAACTCCAAGAAGAAGGACACCAAAATTTCCGAGCAGCTCTCTGGTAATATAGAGAATTAATTCTGTGCGAAGCAGTCTTCCCTGCATGTTGCTGGTGGCAGTAGCGCCAAGATAAGTCAGACCGCCATAGACGATTAGAAGACCGACGGCTGCCAGACAGCTGGCGCACATAGCGATTTTGTATTGTTCCTGTTCCTGCGTGTAGCCTTTGTTTCTGACCGTGTTGACAATAATCATGCCGAATACAACGGCAGCCAGAGCGTCCATGGTCTGATAACCGGCTGAAATTCCTTCCTGCACAACAGATGTTACCTTAAAGGTGTTTACGATGGTTCCAACCGGTGTGACAATTCCTTTGATAATCAGAAAAATAAGCCCAAGAAATAGTGCGGGAGTTAAAAATTTTCCGAGAATATCCACAACGGAGGATGGCCGTATAGATAAAAGCGCAATGACGGCGAAAAACAAAAAAACAGGGATTGCAGGGGGAATTTGACCAAAAACGGGTACAACAAACATTTCGTAAGTGGTAGCACCGGTCCGCGGAACGGCAATCAAAGGCCCGATACATAAAATAATGGCAGACAGCATGATTTTTCCTGGAATATTTCCCACAAAAGACATGAAATGATTGACATCTCCTTTGCATCTTAGGACGGCAAAAATTGCTAAAACGGCAAGACCAATATCTGCGATATAATAGCTGGCAAATCCGAGAATCCACTGATTTGCAGATTCCATGCCGAGGTAGGGTGGGAAGATAATGTTGCCTGCTCCAAAGAACATGGAAAAAAGTGCCAGACCGATTACAAGAATGTCTGACATACGTGATTGTCTCATGAATAAATCTCCTTTTGATTGTGAGTATTTTGTTTTTAATCGTGTTATTATTGTACCATTAACAGGCAGAATTTACATCAAATTTTGGGAGCTTTTCATAATTGCGGTCGCTATCCGGCAGTGAAAGTCTGTGTAAAGAAAGTTTTTTGCTATATTATCTGGATATTTGTAGTTCGTTTATGCTATACTGTGAAAAAAGAAAATAAGTCTGACAGAGAAAGAGGAGTGGTTATGAAAGCGACAGTCTTGCTAATCAATTTTAAGGACAAGCAGAAGCAGCAAACAATACAAAGGGCGCTTCTTCCGCTTGGGGTAAAGATGAAGGTGATCACACAGGAGGAATTTGGCCAACCGATTGGATATCTGGCAGGAATGAAGAAAATCGCTTCTGTGGAGATGTCGGAAGAAAAGATGGAGTTAGAAAAAGAGATGCTTGTGTTTGCGGCTATCGATGGCGACTTGCTGCAGTATATCCTGCAGACTTTACGAAAAGCAGGTGTACCGGTAGATTATAAAGCGGTCTTGACAGAACATAATCTTACCTGGAATTGTGTACAGCTTTACAGGGAACTGGAGTTGGAACATTTGGCATATCAGCAGTCGCGTTCCTAAGTTTTACAGAAAAATATGCATCGTTGTTTTGACTTTCAGGAGGAATTGGCGGAAATGATAAAAAGAGGAGGAAGTGTGAATGGAGAACACTTTGTTAAAAAGCAATGAAATGGCTGTAAATACAATGGTGAGTCATGATGGAATTCTCAGGTATGAAGCAGCAGAGCAACACCGCAATTCTTATGAAACTGAAAATAATCTTCTTGACAAGGCGCTTCAATTTGCAGCAAAATGTCACGAAGGACAGGTGCGAAAGGGGACGTCTCGTCCTTACATTGTGCATCCGATTGAAACAATGGAAATTCTTTCAGAGATGAAAGCAGATCTCAGTCTTTTAATAGCAGGGCTTCTTCATGATACACTGGAAGATACTAGTGCAACAGAGGAAGAAATTGTTAAATATTTTGGAATGGAAGTTGGATTCTTGGTGGCTTCGCACAGCGAAGATAAATCTAAAAGCTGGGAAGAACGTAAGAAAACAGCAATTCAGAAGGCCAGGGAAGGATCTATGCGCCTGAAAATGCTCGTTATGGCAGATAAAGTATCGAATCTTCGTAGCCTTTACCGTGATAAGAAGCAGATTGGTGAAAATATATGGGAACGCTTCAATGCTCCGAAAGAAAAACAGGCATGGTATTACAACGAGATGAAAAAGGCTTTGAGCGAGATGGAACATTCTTCTGAGACAAGGGGGATTTATCTGGAAATGACAGAACTGTGCAGACTTGTTTTTGATACATGATACATAGTAGCAGAATAAAGGGAGTTTATATGAAATACGATTTTACGTCTATTTTAGACCGAACAGGAAGGGATGCGATGGCAGTAGATGGGCTTGGTAAAATGCCGGGATTTGCTCCGGACAGACCGAAAGAAGGTTTTGATGTTATCCCTATGTGGGTGGCCGATATGAATTTTCCAACGGCACCTTCTATTACGGATGCTATAGAAGAGAGGATCCACCATCCGGCGTTTGGCTATTTTTCTCCGACAAAGGAGTATTATCAATCAATTATTCAATGGCAGGAGAAGCGTAATCAGGTCACTGGTCTGACGAAAGCGTGTATTGGATATGAGAATGGTGTGTTGGGAGGCGTGATTTCAGCTTTGACAGCTTTTGCAGCTCCCGGAGATGGTGTGTTGCTGCATAGTCCCACGTATATCGGATTCGCTAACAGTATCACAAACAATGGTTATCGAATCGTTCACAGTCCATTAAAAATAGATGAAAACGGTATTTACCGTATGGATTATGAGGACATGGATCGGAAGCTAAAAGAAAATAAGATTCATGTGGCTGTTTTTTGTAGTCCGCATAATCCCTGTGGTCGTGTCTGGGAGTGTTGGGAAATCGAAAAAGCTATGGAGGTATATCGGAAAAATGATTGCCTTGTGATTTCTGATGAGATATGGTCGGATCTGATTTTGGAAGGCCATAAGCATATTCCCACGCAATCGGTCAATGAGGATGCCAGAAACCGTACGGTTGCTTTTTATGCGCCAAGCAAAACGTTTAATCTGGCTGGATTGGTGGGAAGTTATCATATCATTTATAACAAGTATCTGCGTGATCGTATCCGTTCAAAAAGCAGCAAAAGTCATTATAATTCCATGAATGTGCTTTCGATGCATGCGCTGATTGGTGCCTATCGGACAGAAGGAGCAGAGTGGGTAGATGAATTGTGTCAGGTATTGACTGGTAATATCGATTATGCGTACACATATATTCAGCAGAATTTTGAAGGCGTATCGGTCTGCAGACCGGAGGGAACTTATATGCTGTTTCTCGATTGCCGTCAGTGGTGTAAGGTACACCAGAAAACATTGGATGAACTGCTGAAGGCAGGTTGGAATGTTGGTGTTGCATGGCAGGACGGAAGACCGTTTCAGCATCCGTGGGCAATTCGTATGAATCTGGCCTTGCCGCTTAGTCAGGTCAAAAAGGCCTTTGAACGATTGAAAGAGTATGTTTTTTATAGCACATTTCAGTTGGTGGAGTAGATGGTATTGGAGAGGGAGTCTCGGTTGGAGTTATCATCGTGTATAGAAAACAGTACGTTCACTGGTATAAAAACCGAAATTATTTTGGTAAATGAAAATAGGGAAGAAACGTGGAATTCTTTTGAAAAAAGCGTATCTTTCCTATTTTTTATATATTCTTATTATAAAATAAAATGCCATTTAGCACGGTAAATAAAATTTTCTATAATACTTTAATATACCTTTTTGTTTTTACAAAAAACATATTCCTATATTGACGTTTTTATCATAACTCTCTATACTAAAAATGCTTTATAAAACTTTGCAGATACTATAATAATATTTCTGATACTTTCAGAAATTCTACCTAAAGGAGAGTCAAACAATGAGAGGAGTTTATACTTCAGTAAATGATATTCGAAAACGTGTTTTTGCAGAAGTTGCAAAATTATCATATGATTATAAAGACGGAAACGTATCCCAGATGGAACATATTCCCTATCGTGTCATTCCTGGAGAAGTTTCCACATACCGGGAAAGTGTGTTTTTGGAAAGGGCAATCGTAAAAGAACGAATCCGTCTTGCTATGGGGCTTCCACTAAGAGACGTTTCGGAACACGCACCTGTATCGGAAGGCGCGTTGGAGTGTGTCCGACCGGAAAAATATTACCAGCCACCGTTAATTAATATCATTAAATTTGCCTGTCACAAATGTCCGGACAATGAAGTGAGAGTAACAGATTCCTGTCAGGGATGTCTGGCGCATCCATGTAAGGAAGTATGTCCGAAAAATGCGATTTCTTTTCAAAATGGAAAATCTGTGATTGATCAGGAACAATGTATCAAATGCGGAAAATGCATCAATGCCTGTGCATATGGAGCGATTCTGAAACTGGAACGTCCCTGCGCAAAAGCCTGTGGCATGGATGCGATTGGTTCAGATGAATACGGACGTGCAGATATTGATCAGGATAAATGTGTTTCCTGCGGAATGTGCCTTGCGAATTGTCCGTTTGGTGCGATTGCCGATAAAGCACAAATTTTTCAGACCATTCAGGCAATCAAAAGTGATGTGCCGGTATATGCTGCCATCGCTCCGGCAGTGACAGGACAGTTTGGAACTCAGATGACACCGGAAAAAATGCGCTCCGCATTTCAGGCACTTGGTTTTACAGACGTGGTAGAAGTTGCGATTGGAGCGGATCTTTGTACGATTGCAGAAGCAAAGGATTTTGTAGAAGAAGTTCCTGATAAACTTCCGTTTATGGCGACTTCCTGTTGTCCGGCCTGGTCTATGATGGCAAAAAAGCTGTTTCCAGAATACAGTGAATGTATCTCTATGGCACTGACGCCGATGGTATTGACAGGAAGATTAATAAAAAAGCAGCACCCTGGATGTAAAGTTGCATTTATTGGTCCATGCGCAGCGAAAAAGCTGGAGGCAGGACGGAAATCTATCCGTAGTGACATTGACTTTGTGTTGACATTTGAGGAAGTCATGGGAATGTTTGAGGCAAAAGAAGTAAACTTTGCTGAACTTAAGGAGCAAGATCCCATGCATGGTGCCAGCGGTGACGGACGTGGATTTGCAATCAGCGGAGGAGTGGCCAGTGCGGTTGTCAATTGTGTCAACGAACTGTATCCGGACCGAGAGGTAAAGGTAGAAAGCGCAGAGGGACTTGATAACTGCAAAAAACTGCTGAATATGGCAAAAGCCGGTAAATACAATGGGTATCTTTTGGAGGGAATGGCATGCCCGGGAGGATGCATAGCCGGAGCCGGAACCATTCAGCCAATTGCAAAAGCAAAGGCCTCTATCAACATTCAAAAGAAAAAGTCAACGCATGCACATGCGATAGAAAGTAACTATAAAGATATTCTTGAACAGTTAGAAGAAAGAATACAACCATAAAATAGAAAAAACACTGTTTCTGAACTTATATGAACCAGAAACAGTGTTTTTTCTATGGATTTCGGAGATATATTTGAAACATATAAAGAACACCTTTTTTCAGACTTGAAATTCACAGTTCGCATTGTTATAATTGATTAGTTAAATATAGAAACGAATAGATATGAGGATATAAAATGGAAGAAACAAAACGCCAATATGAATATATGGAGCGGGCCAAAGAGCTTCTTCAGAAGAAAAAAGAAGAGTTGGGCAGACCTTTCACTTTCTGTGTACAGACCTTTGGCTGCCAGATGAATGCCCGAGATTCTGAAAAATTAGTCGGTATTCTGGAACGTATCGGTTACGTAGAATCTGATTCAGAAAATGCTGATTTTGTCATCTATAATACCTGTACCGTGCGTGAAAATGCGAACCAGAAAGTTTACGGTCATTTAGGAAAATTAAAAGGATTGAAGAAAAAAAATCCACATATGATGATTGCGTTATGCGGCTGTATGATGCAGGAAGCGCATGTGGTAGAAAAAATTAAAAACAGTTATTCCTTTGTAAATCTGATTTTTGGAACACACAATATTTATAAATTTCCGGAACTTCTGGTAACTGCCATGGAATCAGATCGTATGGTGATTGATATCTGGAAAGATACCAATAAGATCGTGGAAGATTTGCCTGCTGAAAGAAAATATAAATTTAAATCCGGTGTCAACATTATGTTTGGCTGCAACAATTTCTGCAGCTATTGTATTGTTCCTTATGTGAGAGGGCGCGAGCGAAGCAGAAAACCGGAGGCTATTTTAGACGAGATCCGGCGTCTTGTTGCAGATGGTGTTGTGGAAGTCATGCTTCTTGGACAAAACGTGAATTCCTACGGAAAGAATCTGGAAGAGCCGGTGACGTTTGCACAGCTTTTGACAGAAATTGAAAAAATTGAAGGACTCGAGCGCATTCGATTTATGACTTCTCATCCGAAAGATCTGTCAGAGGAGCTGATTGAAGTGATGGCACATTCTAAAAAAATCTGCAAACATCTGCATCTTCCGGTACAGTCAGGAAGTACAGACATTTTGAAGAAAATGAACCGTCGTTATACGAAAGAGCAATATCTGGCACTGGTAGATAAAATCAAAACTGCAATACCGGATATTTCTCTGACTACAGATATTATCGTGGGATTTCCGGGAGAGACAGAAGAAGATTTCCAGGATACTTTGGATATTGTACGCAAAGTTCGCTATGACAGTGCGTTTACATTTATCTATTCCAAACGAAGCGGGACACCTGCTGCCGTAATGGAAAACCAGATTCCGGAGGATGTAGTCAAGAATCGCTTTGACCGCCTGCTGAAAGAAGTGCAAAATATTGCAACAGAAGTGTGTGCAGTTCATGAGGGAACTGTACAGCCGGTACTTGTAGAACAGATCAATCATCAGGACACTCAATTGGTAACTGGACGTCTGAGCAATAATCTTGTTGTCCATTTTCCGGGAACAGCTGATTTGATTGGAAAGATTGTAGATGTGAAGCTAAAAGAATGCAAAGGATTTTACTATATAGGAGAGCAGATATAATATGGCATTATCACCAATGATGCAGCAATATGTAAAGACGAAAGAAGAATATAAAGACTGCATTTTATTTTATCGTCTGGGTGATTTCTATGAGATGTTCTTTGACGATGCACTTACTGCATCGAAGGAATTGGATATCACACTGACAGGAAAAGACTGCGGATTGGAGGAAAGGGCACCCATGTGTGGTGTTCCTTTTCACGCTGTAGACACATATATTAACAAACTGATTGAAAAAGGATATAAAGTAGCCATCGGAGAACAGGTCAGTGATCCGAAAACCTCCAAAGGATTAGTAGAACGAAAAGTAATCCGTGTGGTAACGCCGGGCACAAATCTGGATACACAGTCACTCGATGAAACAAAAAATAATTATCTGATGAGCATTGTGTTTGTAGACAATTCCTTTGGATGCGCAATTGCGGATATCACGACAGGTGACTGTTATGTAACAGAAGTGGATAAGGCGCAGAAACTTTTGGATGAAATCAATAAATATTCTCCAGCAGAGATTATCTGCAATGAGTCACTGTTAGTCAGCGGCGTAGATTTGGATGATTTGCACAATCGGCTGGGAATTACCGTGTATCCATTGGATTCCTGGTATTTTGATGATGATAAATGTCAACAGATTCTGATGTCACATTTTCATGTCGGCACATTGGAAGGGCTTGGTCTGAAAGATTATGATAGCGGAACGATTGCTGTGGGTGCATTGTTCCAGTATCTGGTTGAGACACAAAAACGAGATCTGAGCCATATGACGACGATTCATCCGTATTCGGCAGAACGTTATATGCTCATTGACAGCTCCAGCCGGAGAAATCTGGAATTGGTAGAAACTCTCCGCGAAAAACAGAAAAGAGGTTCTCTTCTTTGGGTACTGGACAAAACAAAAACAGCTATGGGCGCCCGTATGATGCGCAAATATGTAGAACAGCCATTGATTGACATAGCAGCCATTGAGGCAAGGCTGGAAGCAGTGGAAGAACTGAATCATCAGGCAATGATTCGGGATGAGATTCGTGAATATCTGAATCCGATTTATGACATGGAACGCATCATCAGCCGCGTTAGTTACCGAAGTGCCAATCCAAGAGATCTGATTGCATTTTCTACGTCCCTTTCTATGCTTCCATATATTCGAAAGAATCTGGAAGAATTAAAAGCTCCGCTTTTGCAGGAAATCTGTCAACAGATGGATGCACTGGAAGATCTCTGCTTTCTGATTACCAGTTCCATTGTAGAAGATCCGCCGCTTGCAATGAAGGAAGGCGGAATTATCAAGGATGGATACAACGAAGAAATAGATACTTACCGTCGTTCCAAATCAGAAGGAAAACAATGGCTGACAGAGTTGGAAGAAAAAGAACGGGAGCGTACCGGCATCAAAAATCTGAAAATCAAGTATAATCGTGTCTTCGGATATTATCTGGAAGTGACAAACAGTTTTAAAGATCTTGTACCACAAGATTATGTGCGTAAGCAGACACTTGCCAATGCAGAACGCTATATTACGCCGGAACTGAAAAAGCTGGAGGATATGATCCTCGGTGCGGAAGATAAACTCTATGCGTTAGAATACACACTTTTTGCAGAAGTAAGAGAAAAGATCGGAGAAGAAGTAAAACGTATTCAGCAGACGGCTAAGGCAGTCGCCAGTATTGATGTGCTGGCCTCTCTTTCTCTCGTTTCCCAGAGAAACAATTATGTTCGCCCAAAGCTGAATAAAAAAGGCGTGATTGATATCAAAGCCGGTCGCCATCCCGTTGTGGAACAGATGATTTCCAACGATATGTTCATTGCCAACGATACGTATCTCGACAATAATAAAAAAAGGATTTCCATCATTACAGGACCGAACATGGCTGGAAAATCGACTTATATGCGTCAAAGTGCTTTGATTGTACTGATGGCTCAGATTGGAAGTTTTGTACCGGCGCAAAAAGCAAATATTGGTATTGTGGATCGTATTTTTACCCGTGTCGGTGCATCGGATGACCTGGCAAGCGGACAAAGTACCTTTATGGTAGAGATGACAGAAGTGGCAAATATTTTGCGGAATGCAACACCAAAAAGTCTGCTGATTCTGGATGAAATTGGACGTGGAACAAGTACTTTTGACGGACTGAGTATTGCGTGGGCTGTGATTGAATATATCAATAATACGAAGCTGATTGGAGCCAAAACATTATTTGCTACGCATTATCATGAACTGACGGAACTGGAGGGAAAACTTCCCGGTGTCAATAATTACTGCATTGCAGTAAAGGAAAAAGGAGACGATATCGTATTTCTCCGTAAGATTGTAAAAGGAGGCGCAGATAAAAGCTACGGTATACAGGTTGCCAAACTTGCAGGTGTCCCGAATGCAGTCATTCAGCGTGCGAAGCAGCTGGTCGATCAGCTGACAGATACGAATATCATTTCAACGGTCAAAGACATCGCTTCTGCCAAAAAGAGTAATACGATGTCTTTTGATCCTGTGGATATGGAACAGATGTCCTTGTTTGACACGGTACAAAATGATGACATCATACGGGAACTTGAGGAAGTTGATATTTCGCATCTGACACCGATGGATGCTATGAATTTTCTTTATAAACTGCAAAACAAATTAAAAAACCGCTGGTAATCTTTGAAGGAGAAAAATCTATGAGCAACAAATGTGATTCCTGTGCTCACTATGAGTACGATGAAGAATATGAATGTTATGTATGTGAAATGAATCTGGATGAGGATGAATGGTACCGGTTTGTAACAAGCTCTTACAAAGAATGCCCTTATTATCGTTATGGCGATGAATATGCAATCGTTCGTCATCAGATGTAGTTGCGTTGGAGAGGAAAATCATGAGAGAAATTGCAGTATTAGACCAGATAACTATCGATAAAATCGCTGCCGGTGAAGTGGTAGAACGTCCGTCTTCTGTTGTCAAAGAACTGGTGGAAAATGCCATCGATGCAGGCGCATCTGCTGTGACTGTGGAAATCAAAGATGGTGGAAAAACATTTCTTCGTATCACGGATAATGGAAGCGGGATTCCAAAATCTCAGGTTCCGCTTGCGTTTCTGCGACATGCGACCAGCAAAATTCAAAAGGTTGAGGATCTGCAAGAGATTGCTTCTCTTGGATTTCGCGGTGAGGCGTTATCAAGCATCAGCGCCGTATCTCAGGTGGAACTGATTACAAAAACCGCATCCGATATGGCTGGGGTCCGTTATATTATTGAAGGCGGAATCGAAAAATCCATCGAAGATATCGGAGCACCGGAAGGTACCACTTTTCTGGTACGAAATCTTTTTTACAATGTTCCTGCAAGAAGTAAATTTTTGAAAACTGCTGCCACAGAAGGTGGATATATCAGCAGTCTAATGGAGCAAATGGCACTTTCTCACCCGGAAGTATCTTTTAAATATATGATGAACGGACAGGTGAAACTGCACACATCCGGTAATGGAAATCAAAAAGACGTCATTTATCAAATCTATGGCCGCGATATTACCAGAGAACTTCTGGAAATTCATTTTGAAAATGAGTTATTGGAAATTCATGGATATATAGGAAAACCAACAGTATCCAGAGGAAATCGGAATTTTGAAAATTATTATATCAATGGACGTTATGTAAAAAACAAAATTCTCATGCGTGCAATCGAGGATGCCTATAAAGGATTTTTGATGCAACATCAGTTTCCGTTTGTTTCTTTGCAGATTGCTATGACTGGAAATGGACTGGATGTAAATGTCCATCCTGCAAAAATGGAAGTGCGCTTTTCCAGAGAACAGGAAGTCTATCAAACATTGTATCGTGTACTGTCGGATGCTTTATATGAACGCGAATTGATTCCTGAAGTTTCATTTGAATGCAAACAACCGCCAAAGAAGGAAGTACAACAGATTTCCAGAGCAAGTGTACCAGAACCTTTTGAAAAAAGCAGATTGCAGCAAGCGCAGCAGCCAAAGGTTCTGCGCGAAGCTACTTCGTATCCGGATGTGAAAACAAAACAGCCAGCTTTCACAGAAAAAGCAGTAGAAAGAATACAAAAAGTGCCGGAACAAAAAAGAAATGAGTCAAGTACCCAGGATGCAAACACATCTTTACAGAAAATACCTGCCAAGGAAACTTCTGTAAAAGAAACTCCTGCAAAAGAAATACCTGTACAAAAGGCAGAACCGCCAAAAGAGTTCCATCAGGAATCTTTCTTGGAGCAGCCAATGCTTTCAGAACAGGCACGAAGACAGCACAAACTGATTGGCCAATTGTTTGATACCTACTGGCTGGTGCAGTATGGGGATTCTTTTTATATCATCGACCAGCACGCCGCACACGAAAAAATACTGTACGAGCGTGTTGTCAGGGAACTGGAAAGCAGAACTATCCATGCACAGTATCTTAGCCCTCCAATTGTCATTTCGCTTTCCATGGAAGAGGAAGAGTTATTAAAGATACACAAACCATTGTTTGAAGAATTTGGATTTGAGCTGGAACACTTTGGCGGAAGAGAATACAACATCCGCGCAGTACCTTCTAATCTATACGGAGTCGATCAGAAGGCCCTTTTTCTGGAACTTCTGGGAAATCTGGATAAGGACAACAACCAGACACCAGATATTTTGCTGCACAAACTGGCAACCGCTGCCTGCAAGGCAGCAGTAAAGGGAAATCAGAGACTTTCCCCCGCAGAGGCAGATTGTCTGATTGATGAATTACTTCAACTGGAGAATCCGTATCACTGCCCTCACGGCAGACCAACGATTGTCTCTATGACAAAAACGGAACTGGAAAAGAAATTTCGAAGAATTGTATAAGGTGGCTTTTATGATGAAAAAACCATTAATTGTGTTGACCGGTCCAACTGCAGTTGGCAAGACAGCTCTTTCAATTGCACTTGCAAAGCAGTTGGGATGTGAGATCATTTCTGCAGATTCCATGCAGATTTATAAATATATGGATATTGGCTCTGCCAAAATCATGCCGCAGGAAATGGAAGGTGTTCCTCATTATCTGGTGGATGTCTTGAAACCAGAGGAAGAATTTCATGTGGTGCGTTTTCAGCAAATGGCAAAGGAAGCCATGGAACAAATTTATGCGCACGGGAATATTCCTCTTCTGGTGGGAGGGACCGGTTTTTATATACAGGCGGTAACAAGAGACATCGATTTTACAGAAGGGGAAGAAGATCGCGTGTATCGAAGCAGTCTGGAAGAAATTGCAAAAACTAAGGGACCAGAAATCCTCCATCAAAGGCTTCAGGAAATCGACCCGCCTTCTGCTGCCTCGATTCATGCCAACAATATCAAGCGCGTCATTCGGGCATTAGAATTTTATCACCTGAACGGTTATCCCATTTCCAGACATAACCAACAGGAGAGTGAAAAGGAAAGTCCCTACAATCTTGCATATTTTGTATTAAACGACGAGCGTAGCCATCTGTATGAGCGCATCGACAAACGTGTGGATCTGATGATGGAATCAGGCCTTGTGGAGGAAGTGTGCCGCCTTAAAGCGATGGGATATGACAGAAGTATGGTATCAATGCAGGGACTTGGATACAAAGAACTGCTGGCATGGATGGATGGAGAGTTTTCTTTAGATGAAGCAGTTCGTATTTTGAAACGAGACACCAGGCATTTTGCCAAGCGACAGATCACCTGGTTTAAAAGAGAAAAAGATGTAATCTGGATGAACAAACCGGATTACGATTATGACGATAAAAAAATACTGGCAGAGATGAAACAGATCTGCAAAGAAAGAGGGATTTATTAACATGTTAGAATTATACAAAGAACTTGGTATCGAGGAAAAGGTTTACCGTTTTGGACAGCAGGTCGAGGATTCTTTGAAAGAACGTTTTGCCCAGATGGATCAGGTAACGGAATACAACCAGTTAAAAGTCATCAAAGCGATGCAAAAAAACAGAGTGTGCGAAGCCTGCTTCTATCCATCCACCGGATATGGATACAATGACCTTGGAAGAGATACCCTGGAGCAGGTTTATGCAGACACCTTCCACACGGAGGCAGGACTCGTTCGCCCGCAGATTACATGTGGTACGCATGCACTGGCTGTTGCACTGTTTGGAAATCTCCGTCCTGGAGATGAACTGCTGTCGCCGGTCGGAAAACCGTACGATACACTGGAGGAAGTCATTGGGATCCGTCCAAGCTGTGGATCTCTGGCAGAATACGGGGTTGTGTATCGTCAGGTAGATCTTCTTGAGGATGGAACATTTGACTACGAAAAAATCAAAAAAGCGATCAACGAAAAGACAAAACTGGTTACCATTCAGCGTTCCAAGGGATATCAAACACGTCCTTCTTTTTCGGTAAAACAGATTGGGGAGTTGATTGCCTTTATTAAAAATATTCGCTCAGATATCATCTGTATGGTAGATAACTGCTATGGAGAATTTGTGGATACGATTGAGCCTACGGATGTCGGTGCCGATCTGATGGTGGGTTCTCTGATCAAAAATCCTGGCGGCGGTCTGGCGCCAATCGGTGGCTATATCGTAGGAAAAAAAGAATATGTTGACGCCGCTTCTTATCGCATGACTTCACCGGGACTTGGAAAAGAAGTCGGCGCCAGCCTCGGCGTGAATGGTTCCTTTTTCCAGGGATTTTTCCTGGCACCGACAGTAACGAGAAGTGCACTCAAAAGTGCTGTTTTTGCCGCAAATATTTATGAGAAATTAGGATTTCCAGTGATTCCAAACGGCAGTGAGCCACGACAGGATATCATTCAGGCAGTGACTTTGGGTACTCCACAGGGTCTGATCGCTTTCTGTAAAGGAATTCAGCATGCAGCTCCGGTGGACAGTTACGTAGATCCCGAAGCCTGGGATATGCCGGGATATGACAGCCAGGTTATCATGGCAGCAGGAGCCTTCGTACAGGGTTCTTCGATTGAGCTGAGTGCAGATGGTCCGATGAAAGAGCCATACGCAGTATATTTCCAGGGAGGACTGACATGGGAACATGGTAAATTTGGTATCTTAAAATCTCTTCAGGAGATGGTCAATGCCGGTCTGGTAAAATTACCGGAATAAAAAGAAAGGAATCAGGAATGAAAAAGCAGGTTTATGTGATTGGTGGAGGTGCGTCCGGGCTTGTGGCAGCCATTGCCGCTGCACGCAACGGCGCTTCGGTTACGATTCTGGAACATGAAAAAAAGAGCGGACAGAAAATTCTGGCAACCGGAAACGGAAAGTGCAATTTCGGAAATCTGGATATGCGAACAGACTGTTATCATTGTCCGGAACCTTCATTTGTAGAACAGGTATTGACACAGTGGAGTACCAAAGATACCATATCTTTTTTTTCAAATCTTGGAATTGCAGTCAAAGAACGAAATGGTTATTTGTATCCTAGAAGTGAGCAGGCAGCAGCTATTCGCGAAGTTCTCCTGATGGAAGCCGCCTGCCAAAAAGTAAAAATCAAACACAACTGTATGATTGAAAGCATCAAACAGCTGGATGGAAAATGGAACATTCAGACCTCTGGATGGATTTACAAAGGAGACAGCCTGATTCTTGCCACAGGTTCACCTGCTTCTAATGTACCGGGGGCAGATGACAGTGGTTATGCATTGATTCGGGAACTTGGTCATAGAATAAGAAAACCGCTTCCTGCACTGGTTCCTCTTGTATGTAAGGGAGTCCAGACAGCAAAATGGGCTGGTGTGCGTATCAATGGAGAGGTAAAACTTTTGATTGATGGAGAAGTCTGTGATAGTCAGACAGGTGAGCTGCAGCTTACAGATTATGGAATTTCCGGAATCCCAGTTTTTCAGCTGAGCGGTGTTGCGGTAAGAGCACTTGAGGAACAGAAAAAGCCAGAGCTTCTTGTAGATTTCTTCCCGGAACTGTCACTTTTTGATCTTGAACAAATGATGGAGCAAAGAAAGCAGAAGTGTCCTTATAAATCGGAAAAAGAGCAGTTTATTGGCCTGCTGCCGGATAAACTGATTTCCATGTTGCCGCAGGAGCAGCCGCTGCAGTGGCTAAAGCACATCCATCTTACTGTGACGGGAAGCAAATCACTGCAGTACGCACAAGTTTGCAGCGGTGGTGTGGATGTATCGCAGATTGACAAAAATACAATGGAATCGAAATTGTGGAGTCACCTGTATTTTGCCGGTGAGGTCATGGACGTCGATGGAATCTGCGGAGGTTACAATCTGCATTGGGCCTGGGCAACCGGTCATATCGCCGGAGCTTGCAGTGCACAGGAATCAGAAAGGATCCGAATATGATACAGATTAGTCAGTTAAAATTGCCGGTTGGGCATACCAAAGAACAGCTTCAACAAAAAATTCGTAAGATGCTTCGTCTTGGAAAGCAGCAGGAATTTTCTTATGAGATTATTCGCCAGTCACTGGATGCCAGAAAAAAACAGGACAAAAAATTTGTTTACACAATTCTTGTTTCGGTAGCCAATGAAAGCAAAATCCTTCATAAAGTTAACGATAAAAATATTATGTTAACCCAAAAAACAAACTACCATTTTCCATCATCTGGAAGTGAACCACTTACACACCGTCCTGTAATTGTCGGCAGTGGGCCTGCCGGAGTTTTCTGCGCATATATGCTTGCGAAGCGTGGCTATCGTCCGCTTATTTTGGAACGTGGAGAAGAGGTACACAAACGGAAACAGAAAGTAGATGCCTTTTGGAAGGATGGCACGCTTGATCTTCAGTCCAACGTACAATTTGGTGAGGGCGGTGCCGGTACGTTTTCGGATGGAAAATTAAATACGCTGGTAAAAGACCCCGTCGGAAGAAACCGGGAGGTACTGCGTATCTTTGCAGAATGCGGTGCACCAGAGGAAATCATTTACCAGCATAAGCCGCACCTTGGGACGGATGCGCTCATCACGATTGTAGAAACTATGCGCCATAAGATTGAAAACTGGGGCGGAGAATTTTGTTTTTCTTCTCAGGTGACAGATCTTGCAATCAAAGAAAACCGTGTGCATCAGATCACTCTTTTGGACGGCAGGTCAATTCCTGTTGAGGTGCTTGTCCTTGCAATCGGGCACAGTGCGAGAGACACATTTGAAATGTTGTATTCTCATAATCTCGTGATGCATCAGAAATCATTTGCTGTGGGCGTGCGTGTAGAACATCCGCAGAAAATGATCAACCTTGCCTTATACGGAGAAGAGAAAAATAAGACGCTTGGAGCTGCTGCCTACAAACTGACTGCACAGACCTCGAATGGGAGAGGTGCCTATACGTTTTGTATGTGTCCGGGCGGATACGTTGTCAATGCCTCTTCCGAGGCGGGACATCTTGCGGTAAATGGAATGAGCTATCAGAAACGTGACAGCAAAAATGCCAACAGTGCCGTTATTGTAACCGTCGGTCCAAAAGACTTTGACTCGGATCATCCGCTTGCGGGTGTGCAGTACCAGAGAAAGCTCGAAAAGGCTGCGTATGCACTGGCAGATGGAGCAGTGCCGGTACAATTGATGGGAGATTTTGTGCTTGACAAAGAAAGCAAACAGCTTGGAGAAATCATTCCCTGTATTAAGGGAAAATGGCAGTTTGCAAATTTGCGTAAGTGTCTTCCAGCAGAGATTTGTCAGAGTCTGACGGAAGCATTTGCATCTTTTGACCATAAAATTTCCGGTTATTTGCGGCCGGATGCTGTTTTGAGCGGTGTGGAGAGCCGAACTTCTTCTCCTGTTCGGATGGAACGGGATGAAAACATGGAAAGCAATATCAAGGGAATTTATCCATGCGGGGAAGGTGCCGGTTATGCCGGCGGAATTACTTCTGCTGCTATGGATGGCCTGAAAATAGCGGAAAAAATTGCCCTGCGATTTGCTGTTCCTGAAAATTGACCTGTTGCATAATCTGTGCTAATATAAACTATACGATTTGTTTCGGCTTTGGGTCTGAAGAGAGCAGGGAGGAATCGTTATGGAAAACAGAACTGTTATGAAAGAATTACCGCCAGGAGAACGACCTTACGAAAAATGCCAGGAATATGGTACGGGAAGTTTAAGTGACGCAGAACTTCTTGCGGTGATTCTTCGTACTGGAACGAATGGCTGCACAGCGGTACAGCTGGCGCAGAAGATTCTCAAATGCAGCAAAAGTCATGAAGGTCTTGCAGGAATCCATCATTTATCGATGGAAGAGCTGATGCAGATTCCTGGAATCGGGAAGGTAAAGGCGATTCAGATCAAAGCAATCGGCGAGCTTTCCAAACGTCTGGCACGGACGCAGGCAAAATATCAGATAATGTTTAACCGTCCGGATACGATTGCAGAATATTATATGGAACATTTGCGCCATGAAGAACAGGAAAGACTGATCTGCATGATGCTGGACACCAAGAATAATTTTCTCGGTGAGACAGAGCTGTTTCGCGGAACGGTAAATGCATCTCTTGTTTCCCCAAGAGAAGTTTTTCTGGAGGCACTTCGTCATCACGCAGTCAATATCATTCTGGTACATAATCATCCAAGCGGGGATCCGACTCCGAGCGAACAAGATCTTCTGGTGACAGAACGTATCCGCCGCACGGGAGAACTGCTGGATATCCATCTTCTGGATCATATCGTGATCGGAAACCAGAGCTATATTAGTTTTCAGGAGCAGCAGCTTTTTTAATCATTATTTATCACAGGAAAGTATGGAGTATCATGGAATTACGAAAAAAATATGGAATCGATACGGGAACCAGCACCGTAAAAATATATTCCCACTCAAAAGATAAAATTTATGTGGAAAAAAATATGATCGCAGTGCGGGAGGATGATCGTAAAGTAGTCGCCGTGGGAGATGAGGCTTATGAAATGTTCGAAAAAGCACCTTCGAATATCCATGTGGATTCTCCGATGGCTTTTGGTATGATTGCAGATATTCCCCGTATGGAGTTTGTCCTGTATACATTGCTCAATAAAATTGAAAAGAGATACTTTTTCGGGAATATGATTTATTTTGCCATTCCTATGGATTTATCTTTGCTGGAAAAACGTGCATACGATACCATTGTGAACAGTCGAAGAATGAATAAAAATAAAATCATGATTGTTGAAAAACCAATCGCAGATGCCATTGCTCTGGGTATTTCACCCGAGACAACCAAAGGCTCCATGATTGTGAACATTGGTGCCCAGAGTACAGAAATTTCCATACTGGCAGACAGCAGGGTGATCATCAGCAAAATCATTCCCATTGGGGGAAAGCAAATGAATCTTGCAATCTGCGAGGAAATCCGTCATGTATGCCAGTTGCAGATTGGAACAAGGACAGCCCGAAGATTAAAAGTTGTGATGGGAAATATGAGCGCATCCACAGAGGAAGCCAGAAAAGTTTATGGAATTGACAGCCTTTCCGGTCTTCCGAGGGAGGAAGTCATATCTTCTAAAATTATTTACGCTGCGCTGCTTAAGTGTATGACTCAGATTGGAAATGAAGTCAAACTTTTTCTGGAACGGACGCCCCCACAGATTTCTTATGAAATTCTAAAAGAGGGGATTCATCTGACCGGCGGAAGTACACGTTTGCCCAATATCCATGTGTTCCTTGCAGAATACACCGGATATGGCGTTTCGCTTTCAGAACTTTATGAACAGAGTACGGTAACAGGACTGAAAAAAATCATCAATGATAAACAGTTACAGAAATGGGCTGTGCCCATGAAACAGCGAAAATTATAGGGGAGACTATGAAGAAAAAACATCATTTTCATTTGAAAAATCAACATATATTTGTCATTTTCACAATTGTGTGCATCAGTCTGCTTGCTGCCACGTTTTCTTCGGATATTTCCGTGCAGCCTTTAAAAGATGGTGCAGGATATATTGTGGTCCCGTTTGAAAAAGGAATCAATACCATAGGAAAATGGATCAATGATTTCGGAAATAATTTTAAAGACGTCAGAGAGCTGGCAAAAGAAAACACGCGTCTGCATGACGAGGTAGAATTGCTCAAGGAACAGAATGTACAGCTTGCACAAGGGCAGAAAGAACTGGAACGTCTGGAAAAACTCTATCAAATAGATGAAGACTATAACCAATATGAAAAGGTACTTGCACAGATCATTGCAAAAGAACCTGGGAATTGGTACAGTACATTTACGATCAATAAGGGAAGAAAAGACGGTATTCAAGAAAATATGAATGTACTGGCAGCTGGAGGCCTTGTAGGACTGGTGACAGAGACCGGGCCAAGCTGGGCGACTGTGCGCACGATCATTGACGATTCGAGTAATGTCAGTGCGATGACTCTGGCCGATTCCAATACCTGTATTGTATCCGGAAGTCTGGAACTGATCGACAGCGGAAAAATGAAGTTTTCTCAGCTTCGTGATGATAAAGGAAGTGTTACGGCAGGCGAAAATATCGTAACTTCCCATATAAGCGACAAATATCTGGAGGGAATTTTAATCGGAACGATCAGCAGCATTAAACGCGATGCAAATAATCTTACGAGCACCGGATATCTGGTACCTGCGGTAGATTTTCGAAATCTTCAGGAGGTTCTTGTTATTACTACATTAAAAGAACAGGCAAAGGAGAACGACAATGAGAAATAAATGTATTTTGTTTTTAACTGCCGTTGTTTGCTTTTTCCTTCAAAGTACTTTACTGCAAAAAATCGCCATCGGTTCTATTTCTGCGAATTTGCTGGTGATTTTTGTTGTATCTGTCGGTTTGATGCGGGGCAGCAGGACTGCCATGTTTACGGGATTCTTTATCGGGCTTTTAAACGATCTGTGTTTTGGACCAGTTGTTGGACTTTATGCTTTTTTGTATATGGTGATTGGATATCTCAGCGGGTATTCCTGTAAGATTTATTATGATAACAATCTCAAAGTTCCGGCAGTTCTTGTCACTTTAAACGACTTACTTTATAACATAGGAATATTTGCTTTTACTTTTTTGTTAAGGGGACGCGTTCATTTTTTATTTTTCCTAAAGCGTATTATCATACCGGAACTGATTTATACTGTTTTTCTGACAATCATCACTTATAAGATTTTTTATTTTATCAACTATCATTTTATGGAACAGAAAAGAAAAGAAGGGAACACAAATTGGCTGCTAAGATAAAGAAATTTTTTCGCAAACTGACACTGAAAAGAACAACCGTTGTTATTCTTCTGTTCGTATGTATGTCTTTTGTGCTGATCGAGCATCTCTTTCAGCTCCAGATTGTGGATGGAGAAAAGTATGCTTCTCAGTTCAGTGTCATGACTACCAAAAAAAGAACGATAAAAAGCACAAGAGGAACGATCTATGACCGAAACGGAAATATTCTCGCATCCAACCGGCTTTCTTATTCACTCACCCTGGAAGATAACGGAAGCTATGAAACCACACGTCAGAAAAATCTCACACTAAATGGCGTTGCATATCGTCTTTTGCAGATTCTCAATGAGAACCAGGATGAACCGGATCGAGATTTTCATATCATCCTGGATGATGGAGAAAATTATGTTTTTGATACCGAAAATACAATAACAATCAATCGTTTCCGGGCTGATATTTACGGTCGTGCACTGATTGAAGATATGGAAGATTCTGAGAAAAATGCCACGCCGGACGAAATGATGGAGTATCTGCTTGGAGAAAACCGCTTTTCTATTGTTCTGACAGGGGAGAAAGCTTACACAGAAGACGAGTTAAAAAAATATGGGCTTCCTCAGGAATTGACCAAACAGGAACTTTTGGACATGGCAATCATTCGTTATTCGCTTTCTACAAACAGTTTCAAAAAATACGTTCCTGTTACGATTGCGACGGATGTCAGTGAGGAGACGGTTGCAAGCGTGATGGAAAACAAAGATACTCTGCAGGGAGTTGACATTACAGAGGATTCCGTGAGAGAGTATCAGGATCCCATTTATTTTGCCAATATTATTGGATATACAGGAAAAGCTTCTACAGAAGAGCTGGATGATCTGGAAAAGGAAAATCCGGAGTATAACAGCACTTCGATTATCGGAAAAACAGGTATTGAGAAGTATATGGAGCTCGAACTTCAGGGAAAAGAAGGGGAAGAAACTGTATATGTGGATAAGCTTGGAAAAGTTCTGAAAATTGATGAATTATCCAGAATAGAACCAAAAACGGGCAACGATGTTTACCTTACCATTGACAAAAATCTTCAGATTGCCTGTTATAAAATTCTGGAGCAGCGCATTGCTGGTATTTTGATCAACCAGATTTTTGATGGGAAAACTTTTAACTTTGAACAAATCGGTGATGCCAACCAGGTACAGATTCCGATTTATGATGTCTACAATGCCCTCATTGGAAACAGTGTGATTGATATTTCCCATTTTGAAGAAAAGGACGCATCCGAAACAGAAAAAAAATTATACAACAGTTTTCTACAAAAACAGAAAGAAGTATTTGATAGAATAAGAAATGAACTTACGGCTGAGGATACTGCTGCATATAAAGATTTGGATTCGGAAATGCAGGAATATGTCAGCTATGTGGTGAATGATCTGCTTACTTCCAAACTTGGAATCATTTCCAGCGATGCGATTGATACCAGCGATGCAATGTACATTGCCTGGAATTCAGAAAAAAGCATCAGTTTACAGCAATACTTAACTTATGCGGCCAGTCAGAACTGGATTGATCTGTCACAGCTTCAAACAGAGGGCGATTACCTGGACTCGATGGAAGTTTACAGTGCTCTTAGTGACTATATTGAAGAATATCTGAAGACAGACAAACAGTTCAGCCGTCTTTTGTATAAGTATATGCTCATGAATGATGTCATTTCAGGAACAGATCTGTGCATGATCTTATATGACCAGAATGTGCTCTCAAAGAAGGACGGAATGTACGAAAGTCTGGCGAGCGGGCAGATTAGCTCCTATAATTTTATGATTCAAAAGATTGCTTCTTTGGAGATCACCCCCGGTCAGCTTGCGCTTGACCCCTGTTCCGGTTCGATTGTTTTGACAGATCCCAATAACGGTCAGGTGCTCGCCTGTGTGACTTATCCTGGGTACGACAATAACAAACTGGCAAACAATATGGATGTCAATTATTACAATCAGCTGCTTTATGATGAATCACAGCCATTTTTTAATAAAGCAACGCAGCAGCGCACGGCACCTGGTTCTACCTTTAAACTGGTATCTGCAATTGCCGGTCTGGATGATCATTTGATTGATGATGACACCTATATTAACTGTTCTGGTAAATTTGATATTGTTCAGCCAATTAATTGTTGGAATAAGCAGGGACATGGAAATCTGGAAATTCGCGGAGCAATTGAACAATCCTGTAACGTCTTTTTCAATACCGTCGGTTACTATGCTGGAAGAGATTCGAAGGGGGAATACTCTGAGGGAGGCAGCCTTCAGGTTATGCAGAAATATGCAAGTATGCTGGATCTGGATAAAAAGACAGGAATTGAGATTGACGAAGCAGCTCCCCATGTATCTGACGAAATGGCAATCCCTTCCTACATGGGTCAGGGTACGCATTTGTATACAACCGTGGGACTGGCCCGTTATGTCAGCACTCTTGCGAATGAGGGAACGAGCTATCAGCTCACTTTGATTGGTAAAACAACGGATTCCAACGGAAAGGTACTGGAAGAAAACAGTCCAAAAATAGAAAGTACATTAAATATTTCTCAGAATATCTGGGATGATGTACATGATGGAATGCTCCGTGTCGTTTCAACCCATGGAGAATTTGACGGAGTAGGTGTGCAGCTTGCAGGAAAGACAGGTACGGCCCAGGAATCAAATGTGCGTCCCGACCATGGCCTTTTCATTGGATTTGCACCCTATGATAAACCGGAAATTGCTATGGCAGTTCGTATTCCTTATGGATATGGATCCGGAAACGCATGCCTTGTGGCCAGCGACGTCGTGAAATATGCCTTCAATGTAAAAAATAAAGAGGAGATTCTGACGGGTACCGCAACTACGACCATAAGCAATACTTCAAATGATTAAGACCAAATACCGGATGCAGATATTTGTAAGGAAAGAGAGAATGACAGAAAATGGGAGGATGAGACGAATGGGTGAGGTTATTGTAATTACTTCTGGCAAAGGCGGCGTCGGAAAAACGACAAGTGCTGCAAATATCGGAACAGGGCTTGCGCAGCTTGGAAAAAAAGTTGTGATGGTCGACACAGATATTGGGCTTCGCAATCTGGATGTCGTTATGGGACTGGAAAATCGCATCGTATACAATATGATCGATGTGATTTCCGGAAACTGCCGTCTGAAACAGGCGTTGATTGCAGACCGCAGGGTAGAAGGGCTTTTTCTTCTTCCGACTGCTCAGACAAAAGATAAGTCTGCCGTGACACCGCAGCAGATAAAAAAACTGACAGAACAGCTTCAGGAGGAGTTCGACTATGTTCTCATGGACAGTCCGGCCGGAATCGAACAGGGATTTCAAAATGCAATTGCAGGAGCTTCGCGGGCTTTGGTAGTGACCACACCTGAGGTTTCTGCTATTCGTGACGCGGACAGAATTATCGGTCTTTTGGAGGCAAACGGCATTCGCAATATCCAGCTGATTATCAACAGACTGCGCCCGGATATGATTGCGCGGGGAGATATGATGACGGTGGATGATGTGGTTGACATTTTGGCAGTCGATTTGATCGGTGCAATTCCAGATGATGAGCAGATTGTAGTTGCCACAAACCAGGGTGCTCCTTTATCCGGAAAGGATTCCATGGCAGAAAATGCATACCGAAATATTTGCAGACGCATCGCGGGAGAAGAAGTTCCTTTTTTGGATTTGAATAAAAAAAAGAAGTTCTTTTCAAAACTTGCTGATGTGTTTATGGGAAAGTAAGGAGAACTGTTATGATTCTGTCAAAAAAACATCCTTCCAGGGAGTTTGCAAAAGATCGGTTAAAAACAGTGCTCTTATCGGAACGTATGGACTGTTCCGCACAAATGCTGATTATGATGCAAAACGATCTGATACAGGCTGTTGGAAAATACATACCTGTAGATACACAACATATAAAATTTCGATTTGTACCGGAAACTCACACCCTTGAGGCAGTCATACCGGTACTTCATGCGCAGGAGAAAAAACAGGATTTATGATAAAACAATATAAATTACGATTCTATAATTTTAAATTAGTTGTACTTTTGCTGGCGATCAGCACAATTGGTATACTGCTTGTCGGGAGCGCCATGGAATCACTAAAATCCAAACAGCTTTTTGGTGTCATCTTTGGTATGATCATTCTTCTGGTCGTATCTTTGATGGACTTTAGCTGGATTTTGAATTTTTACTGGTTTATTTACGGATTCAATATCATTATGCTTCTTGGTATCCGTATTTTTGGTTCTACGGCAGGCGGTGCAACTAGATGGATCGACCTTGGCTTCATCCGCTTCCAGCCGACGGAACTTTCTAAAATTTTATTAATTTTATTTTTTGCAAAATATTTTATGTTGCATGAAAAAAATTTGAGTGAACTAAAAACAGTTGGAAAATCTGTTGGGCTTTTGCTGGTTCCGTTGGCTTTAATTTATAACCAGCCAGATTTAAAAAATACCATTACGGTTGTTATCTTATTCTGCGTTATGATTTATGTTGCCGGATTGGGATACCGAGTCATTGGCGGAGTACTTTTGATTGCCATCCCTTTGATTGTAATCTTTTTGTCTATTGTTGTACAACCGGATCAAAAACTGATCAAAGATTACCAGAGACAGCGAATTATGTCTTTCCTTTACCCGGAAAATGAAGAATATTCGGATGATATTCAGCAGCAGCAAAATTCCATCACTGCAATCGGCTCAGGACAGTTAACCGGCAAGGGGCTGAATAATAATGAGGTATTGTCTGCGAATAACGGAAACTTTGTCTCCGAAATTCAGACGGATTTTATTTTTGCAGTAGCCGGGGAGGAGCTTGGCTTTATCGGCTGCCTGACGATCGTGATACTGCTGCTTCTTATTTCCATAGAATGTATGCGAAACGGGCTGAAATCAAAAGATCTATCCGGAAAAATTATCTGTACGGGAGTTGCTACCATTGTGGCTTTTCAAAGCTTTATCAATATTTGTGTTGCCACAGGGCTGATGCCGAATACAGGTACCCCGCTTCCGTTTGTCAGCTATGGTCTTACTTCTTTATGGAGCCTTTTCATCGGAATGGGGCTTGTCATTAATGTAGGACTTCAGCAAAATGCATATTCAGATGCGGCCAGCAAATCTTTGGTTCACAAAGGAGTAGAAAGAAAAAGATGAGTAGAAAAAAAAGAAGACGAAGAAAAAAACTGACAAGAATACAGCGTATGCGCAGAAGAAGAATTCTTCATACAGTCTGGCTTACCTGTGTGCTGTTTGTGGTGGCTGCTGCCATTGCAGGCTGTGTCATGATTTTAAGAAACAGAGGAAAAGCAGGTTTGGAAAAGCCTTATGACGTAGCTGCTGAATTTCCTTTTACCGGAAACAACAGCGACAGCCAGAGAGCTTCTTCTTTTGCCTATAATCTTTGTGTTGGTGACGACAATGTTCCCCTTGACGGCATAGAGCTGTTAGATTCTCAAAATGGAGCTTTGTTTGATCTGGATAACAGAAAAGTTTTGTACGCGCATAATATGTATGGAAAGCTATATCCGGCAAGTATGACAAAAATCATGACTGCATTACTTGCTCTTGAGAACGGAAATAAAGATGAGATTGTGACAATCAGTGAAAATAATGTAGATTTGGAATCTGGTTCTCAGGTATGCGGATTTGTTGCCGGGGATCAGGTGGCGCTTGGAGATCTGATTAACTGTCTGCTTGTCTATTCTGGAAATGATGCTGCATCTGCCATTGCAGAAACCATTGGCCAGACAGAGGCACACTTTGTTGAGATGATGAATCAAAAAGCAGCAGAACTTGGTATGACCGGTACACATTTCACAAATCCGCATGGACTGCAAGACGACAATCACTATACAACGGCATATGATATTTATCTGATGTTAAATGAGGCTATGAAAAATACGGATTTTCTTTCAATTATACAATTGTCTTCTTATACCGTAAAATATGAAAGTTATGATGGTTCTTTAAAGACGACAACACTGACAGCTACGGACCATTATCTGACCGGAGAGGCAACACCACCGATGGGAGTGACGGTACTCGGCGGTAAAACAGGAACAACGGAAGATGCCGGAAACTGCCTTGCTTTGATTACTCAGAACGCTTATGGTGCGCCTTTTATATCCGTTGTTGCCAATGCCGCAAGTAAGGAATTGCTGTATCAACAGATGAATTCTCTGCTCGACCATATTAATTAATAAAAAAGTGAAATAATGATTGAATTTTTTGTCTAAATGCACTATAATTGAACTCATAGAAATTAAGCTTTTGGTAAATTTACCGATTATTACATATGTCTAAGGAGGAAAACAGGATGGTTGAACTGATAGTTGGAAAGAAAGGCAAAGGTAAAACAAAAGTACTCTTAGATAAAGTAAACAGTGAAATAAAAACTGCTAACGGCAGCATTGTCTACTTGGATAAGAGCACGAAACATATGTATGAATTGAATAACAAAATTCGTTTGATCAACGTTACAGAATATCCGTTGAAAAACAGTGATGAGTTTGTTGGATTTATCTGTGGATTGATTTCTCAGGATCATGATCTTGAGCAGGTATATTTAGACGGATTTTTGACAATCGCAAAACTGGAAGGAAAAGATGTAACCAATACATTAGAGCAGTTAAAGGACATCGGATCAAAATACGGTATTACTTTTGTAATCAGCATGTCTCTTGACAAAGAAGAAATTCCGGAAACATTCCAGGCACAGATTATCACTGCTTTATAAAAGAAAAGATGGTAAATGAACGAAGGTATCCGTGACGATGCCTTCGTTTTTTACTTTATGACATTCTTGCATGATAAGACAAATTGTGATAGAATATTTCAGTTAAAAAAAATAGTAATTGAAATATAAAGGAGATATGTTTGTGGCTGGCAATGATAAAAAAAAGATACCGGGCCTAGCTGTGATTTTGGATACTGTAAAGAAAATATTCACTTTAAATATAGGAACAATTCTGTTTGGTGTTTTGCTTGTTTATATGGTGATTTCAATGTTCATGTATCTGACCGCCAATCATTTTACGTCTTATCAGGTTCTCAATGGTCCGTTATCCAGAAACGAAACTTACACAGGTCTGGCTATTCATGAAGAAACAGTTGTTTCTTCCAGTATAGGAGGATATATAAATTACTATGCCCGTGAGGGTACAAAGCTGAATGCTTCCGGTATTGTGTACGGAATCAGCAGTCAGCCGCTTCAGACTTCTAGTACCAAGTTAGAGGCTGAAGATCTGGCAAAAGTTCGGCAGCAGATGAGCAGTTATTCTTATGGATTTCGCTCAAGCAATTTTAACAGTGTGTACAGTTTTAAATCGGAACTGGAAGGAAATATTCTTCAGTATGCCGGTGTGAACGATACGGTATCTCAGAATTCCGATAACACGTCTGAGGATGGAAACAGTATGGACAGTGATGCCGGTAATAGTAATACTACTGCATCTGCTCTGACACTTGGAAACCAGACTTTATGCAGAACGGCAGAGGATGGAATCATCCTGTATTCCAAAGACGGATATGAAAATATTACAGAAGATACGATTTCTCAGGAAGATTTTGATCAGAATTCTTACCATAAAGAAGATTTAAAAACACGGGAAGCAATCGATGCCGGAAGCGATGTATATACAATCATTACAGATGAACGTTGGAGTATCTATATTCCGCTCAGTGCAAAACAAGTGACGCAGTTAAACGACCGTTCGTATGTTCGTGTCAAATTTTTAAAGGACGGACTCAGTCAGGTCGGACAGTTTTCGATTGTTGAGATTGGAACAGGAAAATATGGAAAAATAGATTTTAGTAATGGACTGACACGTTATGCGTCGGACCGTTTCCTGGATATAGAACTTGTAACCAATACGCAGACCGGTCTTAAAATTCCGATTTCCTCAATCACCACAAAGGAATTTTACTTAGTACCGGAAGCTTATCAGACAAAAGGTGGCGACGATCAAAGCGCTGGATTTCTTGTGAAAACAAAATCCGGAACAGAATTCGTAAGCGCAACGATTTATGAGGAAAAAGATGGCAATTTTTATGTGGAAAAATCTGCATTTGAAAAAGGTGCTGTTTTGGTCAAGCCGGATTCCGATGATACGTATGTGATTAAGGATACCGGAAATCTGGAAGGCGTTTATTGTATCAATGAAGGATATGCGAGATTTCGCAGAATTTCCATCATTGCCCAAAATGAAGAATACTGTATTGTCGAAAAAGGCACGACATATGGATTATCTCAGTATGATCATATTGTATACGATGCGTCTGATATAAACGAAGAAGATATTTTATATTAAATACTTAGGAGGGAAAAAATGCTTGCTGATAATCTGAAAGAAGTACAGGAAAACATCCGGAAAGCCTGTGAAAAAAGTCACCGTAATCCAAACGAGGTTACTTTGATTGCTGTGAGTAAGACAAAGCCTGTGGAAACTCTGCAGGAGGCCTATGATGCAGGAGCCAGATTTTTTGGCGAAAATAAAGTACAGGAAATCACAGCAAAATATCCGGAATTGCCAAAGGATATCCATTGGCATATGATTGGACATCTTCAGAGAAATAAGATTAAATATATCATTGATAAAGTGGATATGATTCATTCTGTAGATTCTCTTCGACTTGCGGAAGCGATTGAACATGAAGCAGCCAAGCATGAGCTTGTTATGCCAATCTTACTGGAGGTCAATGTTGCCGAGGAGGATACAAAATTCGGTCTGAAAATGGAAGAAGTGATTCCTTTGCTGGAAAAAATTTCAGGTTTTTCTCATATTCAAGTCGAAGGATTGATGACAATTGCACCATTCGTCGATGATCCCGAAGAAAATCGACAAGTTTTTCGCGATTTAAAACAATTAAGTGTTGACATCAGCCAGAAAAACATGAATAATATTAATATGCGTGTTTTAAGTATGGGTATGACCGGTGACTATCAGGTAGCAGTCGAAGAGGGAGCCACCATGGTTCGCGTTGGTACCGGAATTTTTGGTGCACGTAATTATGCAATATAGAGATTAATTGATAGAATGGAGATTAAACATGGGTTTATTTGATAAGTTTTTAGATGCCATTAAATTAAATGACGAATATGATGACGAGCTTTTCGATGACGAATATGATGATTTTGAAGAAGAGGAAGAAAAGCCGAAAAAGAAATTTTTCAGTAAATTCAAAAAAGAAGAGGAACATGATGCAGATGAGGAACGCTATGAGGAGGAGCCTGTGAAGCAGCCAAAATCAACGCATAAGACGACTGCTGCCACAAAGGCACCTACACCGGTAGTGACTCAAAAGCCTGTGAAACAGTCAAAACCATCCTCCTCTAAAATCACACCAATGCGTAATGCCAAGAAAACGACCGCTTCTATGGAAGTTTGTGTGATTAGACCTGTTTCTATGGAGGATACAAAAGAGATTGCAGAGACTCTGGTTGATAACTGCACAGTTGTACTGAATCTGGAGGGTGTAAATGTTGATCTGGCGCAGAGAATCATTGATTTTACGTCTGGTTCCTGCTATTCCCTTGGGGGAAATCTTCAGAAAATCTCCAGTTACATTTTTATCATTACCCCTTATAATGTAGATGTGTCTGGTGATTTTCAGAGCATTCTTGGAGATGCCGTTCCATCGATTCGTTCAAATTACTAGGAGTCAACAGCATTTATATGGACAGAGATGAGTTTTTTGAAAAAAGAGTTCAGGAACTGGCGAATATGGCTTACAATCGGGATATTGTAACCTTTACAGATTTTCTGAATTTGAATGAATTACATATGGTAAATAGCCTGTCAAACAGGAATCCGGGTATTCATCTGGATTCCTTTGGCGGCTATGATTTTGCAGAGCGTCAGATAGTAGCCTTTATTCCTGATGCTCTTTCTTATGATTGGGAGTATCCCATACAATGCATTCGTATTCTGAATAAGGGAGCAAAATTTCAAACATCACTCACCCATCGGGATTATTTAGGTGCGTTGATTCATCTTGGAATTGAACGATCTGTGCTGGGTGATATTCTGGTTCAGAAGGATGGTGCATATGTGTTCTGTCAGGAGCATATGGTCGATTTTATTATAGAAAATCTGTGCAGGATCCGTCATACCAATGTTCTGGCTGAAGTGGTAAAAAAGCCTGAGGAATTGCCTGCGCTGGAATTTCAAACAACTACAGGCTCTGTAGCCTCTCTTCGTCTGGACAGTATTCTTGCACTTGCCTTTCATGCGTCAAGAAGCAGCCTTGTACAGAATATTGAAAGTGGAAATGTATTTGTAAACGGAAAAATGATTACCTCCAATGGTTACCAGTTAAAAGAAGGGGATATTATTTCTCTGAGAGGAAAAGGAAAATTCCAGTTTATGGAATCTGGAGGACAGTCAAAAAAAGGGCGGTTGTTTGTAAAAATCAATCGTTATATTTAGGAGGAGTATGTTATGAATGGAGAATTACCAGTAAAACGAGAGAATGAATTTTCCTACAGAATCTGTTATCGGGAAGGTTTTCAGGATTTTGCAGCGGAACTTGAGAAAGATCAGATTCAGTTTTATCGTGCCTGTATTGTGACAGACAGTACTGTGGGAGCCTTGTACGCAGATACGTTGGCACAGCAGTTGAAATCCTGCTGCCATAAAGTGACGGTATTTACCTTCCCGGCAGGAGAAGAAAACAAAAATATAGAAACGGTGCAGGAGGTATATGAGCACTTGATTCAGGAAGGGTTTGACCGCAAGGATATGCTGATTGCCCTTGGCGGAGGTGTTACCGGTGACCTGACCGGATTTGTTGCGGCTACTTACCTGCGTGGAATTCGCTTTATTCAGGTACCTACCACGTTACTTTCTCAGGTAGACAGCAGTATTGGCGGAAAGACAGGGGTTGATTTCAGAAAATATAAAAATATGGTAGGTGCTTTTCATCAGCCTTCTCTGGTGTACATGAACCTTTCTACCCTTGCTTCTCTGAATGAAGAACAGTTTTCCTGTGGTATGGCAGAAATCATCAAAGCAGGGTTGATTGCAGATCAAAGCTTTTTTCACTGGCTTTCGGAAAATCATGAGGGAATACAGAAAAGAAATTCCAAACTTCTGGCAGAAATGATTTACCGAAGCTGTAAAATCAAAGGAGATGTCGTGGAGGAGGATCCTACAGAAAAAGGAATTCGCGCAATCCTTAATTTTGGACATACGATTGGACATGCGGTGGAAAAATTAAAAGATTTTTCTATGCTTCATGGTCAATGTGTGGCAGCAGGCTATGTGGCAGCAGCCTATCTTTCTTTACAGCGTGGTTTGATCTCCACAGAAGACCTGTTTGAGATTGAAAAAATCAACCGTATGTATGGACTTCCAAATCGCGTATCCGATTTAGATGCAAAAGATGTACTCGCGGCAACAAAAAAAGATAAAAAAATGAGCCAGGGAAGTATTAAATTTGTGCTTCTTCAAAAGATGGGTACTGCAATCGTGGATACCAGTCTGACAGATGACGAGATTCTTTGTGGCATTCAATATATTTTAGGAGAATAGGAATGGAGATAAAAAAGAGAAACACACGCATCGGTATTGGTATACTGGTCATTGCAGTTTTGGTTTTTCTGGATCAGTTTACCAAACATCTGGCCGTTCTTCATCTCAAAGATCAGCCCAATATTATCTGGATTCAAAATGTAATGGAACTGGAATATCTGGAAAACAGAGGAGCTGCATTTGGTATTCTGCAAAATCAGCAATGGCTGTTTATTCTGTTGTTCTTTCTTTTTGTGACAGCAGTGATTGTTTTTTACTGTCGTATGCCAATGAATCAAAAATATCTCCCGATTCAGATCATCTCTCTGTTTCTGATTGCCGGAGGACTTGGAAACCTCATTGACCGGATACGTCTTGGATACGTCATTGATTTTTTCTATTTTTCCTTGATCAATTTTCCGGTATTTAATGTGGCAGATATTTATGTAACAGTTAGTATGGCGATTTTATTTGTACTTCTTATTTTCTACTATAAAGAAGAAGATTTGGACCTTCTGTTTTCACTGGGCAGGAAAAAGGAGAAATCGTGATGTGTGAAGAAAACAAAGAAATTTTTGCTGTATCTAAAGAAGGAGCAGGTGTTCGCATTGACCGCTATCTCAGCGACTGTTATCCACAATGGTCACGTTCTTATCTTCAAAAACTTTTAAAGGACGAAAATATTCTGGTAGGAGGCAGCAAAACAAAAGCCAATTATAAACTGCGGGAGGGGGATGAGATTACGATTCTGATTCCTCCTCTGGAGGATGTTGAAATTCTTCCGGAAGACATTCCCCTTGATATTCTCTATGAAGATCAGTGGCTTTTGATTGTGAACAAACCGAAGGGGATGGTGGTGCATCCTGCTGCCGGACATACCTCGGGAACACTTGTGAATGCGATTATGTATCATTGCCAGGGGAATTTGTCTGGAATCAACGGGCAGCTTCGCCCTGGAATTGTACATCGCATTGATAAGGATACCACGGGAGCTCTTGTAATCTGTAAAGACGATACGACTCACCGTGCACTTGCCGAACAGTTGAAAGAGCATTCGATCACTCGAAAGTACCGTGCAATTGTCCTTGGAAATCTCTCAGAGGACGGAACTGTGGAAGGCCCGATTGGAAGACATCCGATTGAGCGCAAGAAAATGGCAATTAATTACAAGAATGGAAAGTCGGCTGTTACACATTACCACGTGTTGGAAAATTTTCAGAAATATACGTATATTGAATGTCAGCTTGAAACGGGAAGAACGCATCAAATCCGCGTTCATATGACTAGCATTGGTCATCCTCTACTTGGTGATTCCACTTACACAAAGGCAAAATGGCCTTATAAACTGGAAGGACAGGTACTTCATGCGATGGTTCTTGGATTTGTTCATCCTGCTACGGGAGAATATCTGGAAGTAGAAGCACCTTTGCCGGATTATTTTTCACAATTGCTTGAAAATTTTAGAAAAAATAGCTAGAATTTTGACAAAAAATGCGATATACTATAGAAAATACAGGAATATTCTATCTTGAACGACATAAATTTGACACAAGAAAGGAGAATGATTATGGGCAGTACAAAAACAGTAATTACCATTGGACGGCAGTATGGCAGTGGCGGCCGTGTCATCGGTCAGCGTCTTGCAGCTGAACTTGGAATCAAATGTTATGATAAAGAACTTCTGGAACATGCAGCGAATGACAGCGGTATCTGTAAAGAATTGTTTGAGAATCATGATGAGAAACCAACAAACAGTTTTTTGTATTCTCTTGTTATGGATACCTATTCATTTGGATATTCATCGGCTGCTTTTTCTGATATGCCAATGAATCATAAAGTCTTTCTGGCTCAGTTTGATGCAATCAAAAAGCTTGCTCAGGAAGGATCTTGCGTTATGGTAGGAAGATGCGCGGATTATGCGCTGGCAGATATGAAGAACTGTATGAGTATTTTTATTCATGCAGATCAGGATATCCGCATCAAACGTATCAGCGAGAGATATCAACTGAGTATGGCAAAAGCAAAGGATGCTGTAAATAAAACCGATAAGAGCCGTTCCAGCTATTACAATTATTACACGAATAAACGATGGGGGGAAGCCAGCGGTTATAACCTCTGTGTGGACAGCGGTGCCTTTGGTATGGAAGGCTCTGTTCGGCTTATTATTGAGGCACTTAAGATTTTTGAGGCGTCTCTGTAGACCATCCGGCAAGGTTTGCACGCCGGATGGCGGTAAACATGCGTTCTTTTGTGCCTGGATTTTGATGATTCAGCTCTTTTAAGAGATTTTTTGCATACTCACGCTTTGTTTTTCCATCAGCAGGACATGGACTTTTGGCAATCGGAAGCTGATATTTATTTTTAAATCCGATGACATCGGCCTCACTCATAAATAACAGTGGGCGAATTAATGTCAGTTCCATTCGATCCAGATAAGTAACTGGTGAGAAGGTGTGAAAACGCCCCTCGTAGATGAGGGAGAGCAGCATGGTCTCTACTACATCATCTTTATGGTGTGCATAGGCAATTTTATTGCACCCTAATTTTTTCGCAACTTCATTCAGTGCCCCTTTTCTCATCTTTGCACAGAGAGAACAGGGGTTACTTTCTTTTCTATCTTCAAAAATAATGCTGCCGATTTCTGTATGTACTACTTCATAGTGTACTTCCAGTTCTTTGCACAATTCTGCAATCTTTTCCAGATTAAAATTATCAAATCCAAGATCAACCGTAATTGCAACCAGTTCAAAATGATTTGGATAGAATCTCTGGAGGCCACGCAGCGCATAAAGAAGAGTTAAACTGTCTTTTCCACCGGAAATTCCAACGGCAATTTTATCACCCTCCTGAATCATATGAAATTCATCTACAGCCTTTCTTGTCACGCTTAACAATTGTTGTAATTTCATTTTATTTTCCTCATTTCCTGTCATTCATCAAAGATCGGGCAGCAGCCCCAATCCACATGGTTTATTATAGTATATTTTATTTGCATTGTCCTATATTTTTTTGAAAAAATGTGACAAGTTATAGAAGCTATGTTATAATGAGAAAGATTTTAAGATTTTACAAAGCACGGAGGCTTTCTTTTACATGAAATTGCATTGGGATAATAAATATTTTTACTGGGGGATGACTGGTTTTTTGATGATTGCAGCCAGTCTGTTGTTTTATTTTGGAATTTTCCATATGGGAATTCTAATTGATGGCATTAAGAGAATTCTGAATATTTTTATGCCGATACTGTATGGCGCAGCAATCGCTTATCTATTGAATCCTCTTTTGAAATTTTATGAAAATACGCTTGTTTATCCGTTTTTAGAGAAAAAAAAGGTAAAACTTACGAGTCGAAAACGTAAGTTTATACGCTATTTTGGAGTGTTGCTTGCAGTTGCATTTATGCTGATGATTGTCTATACGTTGATTATTATGATCCTTCCGGAAATTATTAAGAGTATTGTCAACATCATCAATAATTTTCCACTTTATGTAGATAGTGTAAGAAGATGGATTACCCACGTTCTTGAGAATAATGCAGATATCAACAATCTTGTAGTAGGAACCATTGACCGTTATTCTTTAAAAATGGAACAGTATCTGACACAGGATATTCTTCCTCAGCTGCAGAATCTTCTGCTGCATTTTTCCTCTGGAATTTTAGAGGTTATTACTTTTTTGAAGAATGCACTGGTTGGTATTATTGTATCCATTTATATACTCGCGGATAAGGAAATATTCCGCGGTAAGGTAAAAATGGCATTTTTTGCGATTCTTCCCGAAAAGAAAGCAGAGAAGCTTCTGGAAAGTCTTCGTTTTACAGACAGGACTTTTGGAGGATTTATTGGTGGAAAGATTATGGATTCTTTTATTATAGGAGTTCTTTGTTATATTGGAATTTCTATTTTGAAAATGCCGTACACGGTACTGGTGAGTGTGATAATCGGCGTCACCAATGTCATTCCTTTTTTCGGACCTTATCTTGGTGCAATTCCTTGCGCCTTTTTGATTCTTTTGGTAAGTCCGATTAAATGTCTGTATTTTATTATTTTTATACTGGTATTGCAGCAGTTTGACGGAAATGTTTTAGGGCCGAAAATTCTCGGTAATTCGACTGGATTATCCAGTTTTATGGTAATTCTTTCCATTCTGATCGGCGGCGGATTATTTGGCGTATTTGGTATGTTCATCGGTGTTCCGGTTTGTGCCGTGATCTATGCCATGTGTTGGAGAATGATCAATCGTTCTCTGAAAAAGAAAAATCTTTCCACAAAGATACAGGATTACCAATAATGATTAATTAAGGAGTAAAAAGACAGATGAAATTTGTAATTCAAAAAGTAGATGAAGCCAGTGTCTCTGTTGATGAAAAAGTCGTAGGAAAAATCGACAAAGGCTTTCTTGTGCTTGTTGGTATTTCGCAGGAGGATACCAAGGAGATTGCAGACAAATTTGTAAGAAAGATGGTGAATTTAAGGTTATTTGAGGATTGTGAGGGTAAGACAAATCTTGCTTTAAAAGATGTGAATGGTCAGGTGCTTTTGATTTCACAGTTTACATTGTATGCGGATTGCAAGAAAGGAAATCGGCCGAGCTTTGTAAAAGCCGGAGATCCTCAAATGGCAGAAGAACTGTACGAATATATCATCGCGAAAACAAAGGAAAGCATACCTGTAGTCGAAAAAGGTGTGTTTGGCGCTCATATGAAGGTTTCTCTTGTCAATAATGGGCCATTTACAATTATTTTGGATGAATCTATGATTCATTAGAAGAATATGTTAAGAAGAAAAGGGATTTAAAATTGCATATATGTAATAAGACAGAAAAAAGACGGAAATTTATTTTAAGCTGATTGTTTATGGCAGCCATAATCGTATCGGCTATTTTTGGTGTGTCAAAAGAAGTTCAGGCAGCACCAGGGAATGATAACAGCTATATCACAATTGCAGATTTGAAAGGTTCCTCAAAAGCAAATGCCACTGGCTGGTATCGTACAAAATACGGTAATTACTATTATTATAAAAATGGAAAAATCCAGAAAGGTTGGCTGACTCTAAATAATCAGAGATTTTATCTGAATCCACAACGAAAAGGAAGCCTCACGTTAGGATGGAAGAACATCGGGAATAAACGCTATTATTTTCGCAAACAACAAAAAGGGTTTCAACAGCTTGGGTCTGCAATGACATCCTGCTGGTATAAAAGCAAGTCAGGAAATTATTATTATTTTACCTCGGATGGATCACTTGCCACTTTGTGGAAAAAAATCAATGGAAATTATTACTATTTCCGTCCGGTGGCGAAGAATGGACATCCACGTTTTTCAAAAGCAACAGGATGGCTGAAATCCGGTAAATATAAGTATTATCTGGGCAGCAGTGGAGCTCGTCAAACAGGCTTGAAAACAATAAACAATAAAAAGTATTATTTTAATTCTTCCGGTAAGATGCAAACAGGCTGGGTAACGATAAACGGTAAGAAATATTACTTTAATTCCTCCGGTATTATGCAGACAAACCGTTGGATTACATCGAAGTATTATGTAGGAAGTGATGGTGCTCTTATTGCAAATTATCAGGGGAATTCGACAAATGGATTGAATTTTTCCTGGCCATTACCGAAAAGTTGTTCTTATATCAGCAGCTATTTTGGGAATCGAAACTCTCCGGGAGGGATTGGAAGTACCAATCATAAGGGAATTGATATTCCTGCAACGACAGGAACTCCCATTTATGCGGTTTCTTCAGGAACAATTGTAAAGCGAGAGAAGAACTCGGGATTTGGAAACTGGATTCAAATTAGCCACTCGAATTCTTTGTGTACAGAATATGCACACATGAGTAAATTTAAAAGTGGTTTGTCTGTAGGAGATAAGGTGAAAAAAGGAGACGTGATTGGATATGTAGGTTCGACAGGAACTGCGACAGGTCCTCATCTTCATTTGGGTGTGATTTTGAATGGTGAGAGAGTAGACCCGATGAGATATGTGAAACAGCCTTAAAATTTGTAAAGAATAAAAAACAGAGGGAAACTGATTTTTGCAGAATTCCTCTGTTTTTTATTCTTTTAGTCTTCGCGCAAATGAACGGCGGTAGCTGCCAAGCGTCTTCTGTGGTCATCCATAGCGGCATAATGCTTTTTCGTCGTATTAACGTCTTTATGTCCAAGAACATCCGCTACCAGGTAAATATCGCCTGTTTCCTGATATAAAGAGGTTCCATACGTGCTTCGCAGCTTATGTGGTGTGATTTTTTTAGTAGTTGTGATTTCTTTTGCATATTTTTTTACTAGGTTTTCTACCGCGCGAACTGTAATGCGTTTGCGTTGGGTAGAGTAGAAGAGTGCATGTTCATGTCCTGTAACGGGAGTAATTCCCTGACGTATTTCTAAATATCTTCGAAGTGCATTTTCTACTTCGTTCCCGAAATAGACCATCATTTCATTGCCTCCCTTTCTGGTGACTTTGATGCCATTATTTTTAAAATCCACATCCTCCACATCAAGACCAACACATTCCGATACACGAATGCCAGTTCCCAAAAGCAAGGATACCAAAGCAAGGTCTCGTTCTTTTGTTTTTTCATAATAAACTTTTTTCTGACCAGTCAGGGAGTCACCTCCATGCTCAATAAAATCCAAAAGAAGAGCTACCTCATCTGCATCCAGACGAATAATTGCCTGCTCATGAATTTTGGGCATATCAATCAAAACAGTCGGGTTTGTATGAATCATTTCCCTTTTGTAGTAGTAAATATAAAAACTTCTAAGAGACGATAGTTTGCGTTTGATGCCTTGCAATCTATTGGTAAGAGTTTTTTCTCCGTTTGTATAAACCTTCAGGTACTCCATATATTCTTCTATGTCAACGGCCTGTAATTCGTCCAAAACAGACACTTTAAAGTCTTGTATGGAATAATCATTAAAAGCTGGATTTTCGTCCATTAAAAACTGAAAGAAGACCTTTAAATCGTATGCATAGGAAAGCCTGGTTTGTGTCGATGTTGTTGATTCGGCAGCACGAAAATAATCCCTCGCAAAAGGAGGAAGAGATTTTAAAACTTCTCGGAGTTTTAATGTATTTTCGATATCTTTTTGAGTGTGATATGTCGTTCGTGATGTGGAAGAAGTATCGACAGCAGAGACGGTTTTGGTAGTTGATTTTTGTTCATCCATATATAATATTCGGCCCTTTCTTTATTTTTTTGCCTATCTATTCGTTAAACTATCATTTGGCGAATAGATATAGATATATTTGTGATTATTTTACTGCTATTTGGGGTAAATTGTCAAGCTACTGCTGTTGCGTGGTATGGGAATAAAGGAATTTGGAAGAATTATGGAGATTGAATTGGGTGCTTTGTTTTACGATTGAAATTGATTGCAATGACCGGTCTTCTATCCTACTAATAAATTTTTAGTAGGAATGGTTATTAGCACCTGTGGTGATTATGTTTGAAGAGTTCAAAATTGAACTGTATGCATTCCAATTTTGAACTCCTCGTTTTAATGAATATTATAATGCCAACAAAATCACGAAATATTCCTCCTCAGAATTGATTGTTACTCTATGCTTTTGGATATGTATTTCGTTCTTAAAAAGTCCTTGAAATTTTGTGATTACTACTGCTGCTCTTCTTTGTTTAGAAATAATTTTTTGAATTTCAAAACATATGTTCTGCTGCTCTTTATAAAGTTGATCCCCAAAGGTTTATCCCGTGCTATCGTCCCGTCAATCATATCGGAAATACCCACAATCAGATAGCAGACATAGAATCCGGGTGAAAGTACTGAAAACAAAAACATTAGTGCTCCTTTATCAATTGCTTTCTAATATGATTCGTAATCGAATCAAACACTTCGGGTGGCATACTTACAATTTTACTCTTCCAATGGGAAATTTCTCATATTCCATACCTTCTTTCATCCAGAAATAGCAGGCTACCTCAGAGAGGATCTTAAGAGACAGCCTCTTTGCTTCTGTTTCTATTCTACCAAACTCCTTTTTTTCTTAATAGGCATTTTTTAGGCGTTTGTGTCGGTTTTATAGATTCTGCACAAATTTATAACTTTTTGCATAAAAAATATTGCACAGAAAATGATTGCCACCATCTACTGCACAACTTTGACGCGTACATTTTGGGAGCTCTCGTCGAACAAGTATTCCGAATATTTGTTTGTATTTCACCACTCCCTATGCTATAATTTAAATTAAATAAAAGAATTGTGACTGGCATGATTTAAAATTGTTCAGGAGGATTATTCTATGGCATATGGAAAAATAAGCAAAAAGCAGCAGCAAATTCTTGATTATATCAAACAGGAAATCTTAAATCGTGGTTTCCCTCCATCTGTGCGTGAAATCTGTAATGCAGTCGATTTGAAATCTACGTCTTCTGTGCATTCGCACCTGGAGAAGTTAGAGAAGAATGGCTATATCCGTCGCGACCCTACAAAACCACGTGCAATTGAAATTGTAGATGAAAACTTTAATATTACAAGGAAAAGAGAAATGGTCCTCGTTCCTGTCGTTGGCACAGTTGCAGCAGGACAGCCGATACTGGCGGTGGAGAATATTGAAAATTATTTTCCTATTCCTATGGAGCATTTGCCAAATAACCAGGTATTTATGCTCAAGGTTAAGGGAGAAAGTATGGTCAATGCAGGGATTCTGGATGGCGATATGGTTTTAGTAGAAATGACTTCTGCTGCCAAAAACGGAGATATGGTCGTCGCACTTGTCAATGATGAAGCTACCGTAAAAACATTCTATAAAGAAAAAAGGTATTACCGATTACAGCCTGAAAACGACTATATGGATCCGATTATCGTAAAAGGACAACTTTCAATACTGGGAAAAGTCATTGGAACAATGCGATTTTTTAAATAATTTTCAAAAAAATACGGAAGTAAGAATAGCTATTTTCTATTCCTGCTTCCGTATGCTGCGTTGTTCTTATAATTCCTCTGGATTGATTTTTTTTCCATCTCTCCAGATGCGTTCCAGATCATAAAACAGACGATTCTCTTCATCGAACAAATGAATGATCACATCGCCGTAATCCAGTAAGATCCAGCTGGAATTTCTGGAACCCTCAGAATGTTTCATCTCATATCCGGCGCGTCCCAGCGTTTCATCCACGTTGTCCATCATCGCCTGTACCTGATTCTGGTTTGTTCCGCTGGCAATGATAAAATAATCTGCCATGACGGATACTTCGTGAATGTCAATCACTTTGACATCCAGCGCCTTTTTATCGTCTAAGGCCTTGCAGGCCAGTTTTGCCATCTCTTTGCTGTCTTTATTCATGCATGCTCCTTTTCTCCCTGTCTGTCCATATGCAGCGTTTTATAATAATGAAAAGCTTTTACGGTTGTCTGATCAATCTCTTTTGGATTTTCCTCCAGATAATCCAGGGTATCTTTTAAAATTTCATAAATGCACTCATCCAGGTCTTTATACGCCATCTCACGTATTTCTTGCAGACGTGGTGCTTTGCATCGCATAGGCTCAATATAATCCGCAATGTATACGATTTTCTCAAGAACGCTCATATCCGGCTTTCCTGTCGTGTGATAAGTAATTGCACGAATCACATCGATATCGTCGACTCCATACTCTGTTTTAGCAAGAAAAGCTCCAAGCTTAGCATGGAGAAGAAAGGGATTTTGTTCCTCAAAATCGCTGACGGAAATGTTGTTTTTCTTGCAAAGTTTGATTTTCTTTTTGTTCGGTATACATTTCGCACAGTCATGGAGGAGACCGGCCAGCAATGCTTTTTGAATATCTGTATGGTGAGCCATAGCCAGCGCTGCGCTGGTATACATAACACCAAGTGTATGCTGATAGCGGTCTTCATCCAGTTCTTTATACAACCTGTTTTCTATTTTTTTTAAATCCAAGGTACTCATTCCATTGTCCCCCTGTACATTAATTGCTCTTCGATATAATGTCTTACTTCATCAGGAACATAATAACGTACCGACTTTCCATCATGAATCCAGCTTCGGATATTTCTGGATGATACATCCATATTCAGAGTATCCAGCCGAAGAAATCTTCCATTATATTTTTTCGAAAGCTGCTGCATTTTTGCGTCCAGATCACTTGTCTGGACGTGGTCTCTCGTAGCAACTACAAGAATGGCAGCAGCACAGATACGCTCCGGTTTCATCCAGCTTTCAAAATCAAACAGGGAATCTCCGCCGATGATAAAGTAGTAATCTGTATCCGGATGTTCCTCATTCAGATGCTCCAAGGTGCGAAACGTGTAGCTGTATCCCTCTTCATTCATTTCCACCAGAGACAGATCGAAATGTGGATTCATGGAAATCGCACGCCGGACCATTTCTACTCGCTGCTCATCGGAAGCGCATCCGGGACGATTTTTCTTGTGAGGTGGGTTTCCGGACGGCATAAACAGTACTTTATCCAGTTCGAGCTGTTCATATGCCTTTTCGCCAAGAATCAGATGGCCGATATGAATCGGGTCAAACGTTCCTCCCATAATCCCCACTCTTTTTCGTTTTTGTTCCATATCTTTTCCCTTATTTATTTTCTGGGAAGTTCGATTTTCTTTTTATCGTCTTTCCCCTGTCTGTACAGCACAATTTTGCGGCCGATTACCTGAACGACACTGGAATTGGTGCGTTCAGCCAGCATGTCTGCCATTTCATGGATATCAAACAGGCAATTTTGCAGTACATTAATTTTAATCAGTTCCCTGGCAGCTAATGCCTCTTCCACAGAAGCAGTCATTTCCGGTGTGACACCAGATTTTCCGAGCTGCAAGATGGGATCTATTTTCATGGCAAGCCCTTTTAAATAAGCTCTCTGTTTACTTGTCATTTCTATGCTCCTTACTTGTAATAATCAAAATCAAAGCCATACATTCTTACGGTATCGCCTTCTTCGATTCCTGCTGCCTCCAGTTCATCCAGAATACCGCCTTCTTTTAAGAATTTCTGGAAGAAGGCAAAGCCTTTTTCGGAATCGAGATTGGTATAGCCAAGCATTTTCTCAATCTTTGGCCCCTCTACAATGAAAATATGCGGATCCTCTGGGTCTTGTTCTACGGTATAAGGAAGATTTTCTGTCACAAGAACGTCCTCAGGGAAGAATTCCTGTTCGAAGGTAATCGGCTCTACTTCGATGTGATCAAGCATATCCTTTACACGATACAAAAGCTCCTTCAATCCTTTACCGCTGACTGCGGAAATGGCAAAGACAGGGATTCCTTTTGGCTCAAATTCTGCTTTTAACTTTTCAATAATGCTTTCGGATTCATCGTATACAGCATCCATCTTATTGGCCGCAATGACCTGTGGGCGTGCTGCGATTTCCGGATTGTAGGCTTCTAACTCTTTGTTAATTTTATAAATATCATCGATTGGATCACGTCCCTCTACGGAAGCACCGTCGACCATATGGATCATTACTCTAGTACGCTCAATGTGGCGCAGAAACTCATGACCAAGTCCAACTCCCTCCGAAGCGCCCTCAATCAGTCCAGGAATGTCTGCAATGACAAATCCGTCAATGCCCTGATAATCTACCACACCAAGATTCGGGTTGATTGTAGTGAAATGGTAGTTGGCGATTTTGGGCCTTGCATTTGTTACACGAGAGAGGAAGGTAGATTTTCCTACATTTGGAAATCCGACCAGACCGACATCGGCAATGACCTTCAGTTCCAGAAAGACTTCCAGCTCCTGTGCCGGTTGTCCCGGCTGTGCGTATTTCGGAACTTGCATAGTCGCGGTTGCATAATGCATATTTCCTTTGCCGCCTCTTCCGCCTCTTAATACGACCTGCCGTCTGTTATCACCGGACATATCAGCAATGACTTTGCGGCTCTCCGCTTCCATGATAACGGTTCCTTCCGGTACCTTCAAAACGATATCATCACCATTTCCACCATGACAGCGACGTTTGCCGCCTGGCTCTCCGTCCTGCGCTTTGAATTTGCGTTTGTGACGATAATCACCAAGGGTGTTCAGTCCTTCATCTACTTCAAAAATAACATCTCCGCCTTTGCCGCCGTCTCCGCCGTCAGGGCCGCCGTTTGGAACATACAATTCACGTCGGAAGCTTACGTGTCCGTCCCCGCCTTTGCCGGAACGAATATATATTTTTGCTCTGTCTGCAAACATAGTTCACCTCATTATCTCAAAAAAGGCTTCAAACCCAATCAGATTTGAAGCCTTCCACGCTATTTACTCTTCTACTGGTACGATAGAAACCTGTTTCTTATCGCGACCCTTTCTTGTAAAACGTACTACACCATCTGTTAAAGCAAATAATGTATGGTCTTTACCGCATCCTACATTTACACCTGGATGAATCTTTGTTCCACGCTGTCTGTAGAGGATGTTACCTGCTTTTACAAACTGTCCGTCTGCTCTTTTCGCACCTAATCTCTTAGACTCAGAATCACGTCCGTTCTTTGTAGAACCAACTCCCTTTTTATGAGCGAAAAGCTGAAGGTTCATTTTCATCATGACTCTACACCTCCTTGATTGTAATCTTCAGATATTGTTTATCGTAATTCTCCTGTATCTGAGTCAATCCCAATACAAGAGAATCCATTAATAATCTGGTTTCTCTGCTTGTTCCAGAAAGGAACTCCCATGCCAGATAGCCTTCTTCACTTTTGACATGCATGATATCGTCTGTGAATGCATCAATCGAATTCACGGCATTGATTGTCAGAGCCGATACTGCAGAACAGATAATGTCTCTTCCAGATTCTGCAAAGCCTGCATGTCCTTTTGATTCAAAGGCAATATATTCACCGTTTCTTTTGGTTACTGTCACTTTAATCATAGCGACACACCTTAATTAAGCGTTGATTTTTTCAATCTTAACTGCTGTGTACTGCTGTCTGTGACCGTTTTTCTTGTGATATCCAGTTTTTCTCTTGTATTTGTAAACGATAACTTTTTTTGCTTTACCGTTCTCAACTACAGATGCAGTAACACTGGCATTTGCTACGTCTTCACCAACTTTTAATCCGTCATTGCTTACTGCAATTACGTCATCAAAAGTTACTGTCTCGCCTGCTTCTACACCAAGCTTTTCTACTTTAATGATATCGCCCTCGGCTACTTTGTACTGTTTACCACCTGTTGCAATAATTGCGTACATATGGCACCTCCTATTATCATTACTCGCCAGATATGGTGACCTTTTGGCTCTTAAAACCTCTCTGTGCGGCATACTCGATTATCTTAGCACGCATATTTTGTTCTGTCAAGTGTTTTTCCTTGATATTTTAATTTTTTCTTGTTTCGCTTTTTCTGAACATCTGAACAAGGATTCGATTTTCTGTACGTCCTCACGCAGATCGAGAAAGATTTTTATATTGTTCAGCCCTGCTGCAGCGCTGCAATTTCCTCCGATAATGGTTTTTCCACTTTTTTGCGGGTTACTTCGACCAGATTTAACTGAGTCATATCGTGAACGATCGCTTTTACCGGATCCTTGCGCAGATATTTTTGCAGGACATGCAGCAGTTCTTCGTTATGGTCGGGATTTTTCATATTGATGAAGTCGATCAGGATGATGCCGGACAAGTTGCGTACACGAAGCTGTCGGGCAATCTCTTCTGCTGCCTCCAGGTTGATTTTTCGGTATGTTTCCTCTGCTTTTTTCTTTTCGGTGAATTTCCCGGTATTCACATCAATCGAGACAAGTGCCTCTGTCGGCTGAATCACAAGAAAACCTCCGGATTTTAGCCAGACCTTTTCCTGGCAGATATCGTTGAATTTTTTCTCGATTCCATACAGCTTGATCAGCGGCAGCAGTGTGTCTTCATAGAAGCGTAGGTGCTCGATGTCCTCCGGCTGGTTTTCAGTCAAATAAGACTGGATTTGTTTATATAATTCAGGGATATCTGTGATGATTTCCTCCAAATTACGCGTATAGGTGTTGCGAAGCACAGACAGATAAAAGGCTTCGCGTTCTTCTAATAGACTAAAGCAGGTACGTGACACACCAAAGCGAAGGACTTTTTCGCAGCGTTTTTTTAAAATCTGTAGTTCTTTTTGCAGTTCTTCTTTCTGGGCGTCTCTGGCATTGGTCCGCACAACCAGTCCATACTCGGAAGTATCAAACTCTTCCAGCCATTTTTTCAGGCGTTTTTTTTCTTCACTGTCCAGCTTGGCAGACAACCCAAGTCCTTTTTTTCCGGTCGTGAGTATCAGATATTTCCCCTGAAAGCTGAGGTTTGTGGTGACAGCAGGCTGTTTGCTCTTGATTGCATCACGGCATACCTGCACCAATACCTGATCTCCAGCAACCATCTGGGAAGACTTCTTTGGCGAGGTATAGATGGCTGTATTCTGCTCTTTGAGGTCATAATAACAAGGGGTGTCTTTGTCTATTTTAATGAAGGCTCCCTGTATGTTCTTGACGAGGTTATCGACCTGTCCCACATAAATATTGTCAAGAATGCTTTTTTTATTTACCGGATGAAAATGAAATTCCTGTAACCGATTATGGTCTATAAGAGCCGTATAGTCACAGAGAATTCCCTCTATGTCCATACGGCTGATGATTAATTTACTCAACTTCTTCTCCAAGACTTTCCAAAGTCACAAATTCATGTTTTTGTTCGTTTCCGTTGTCCGCATATACCTCAAGTCGGTGTACTATATAGGCAAATGGTTTCTGCTCTACACCAAGCCACTGTGCAAAGCCATCCATCACCTGTTCTGGTTTTGTATAGTTGGAGCTTGCAGCAGCAAGCTTAAGAAACAGCTTGTTTTCCTGAATCTGATACTGATAAATAAATGGTTTGATATCTACGGTTTTTTCGCTCCGTTTTGTCTTTTTGAAGACAGGAAGCTCTGGCTGACGCAAGTATTCTTCCAGCTTGCTTTCCCAGTCGGGGACAAATTCTCTTCCTTCGCGAAAGGTTACTTCGTAATCTGCAGCAGCGACTAAAGACATGGCCTTGCTGGCTTTTCCATCTTCCACACGAACGGCACTTAACACTTCTATCCCCTCTACCATGGCAGTATTCATGCGTCTGACCAGTTCTTTTGTCGGCATATCTTTTGCAAGCTGCATATCGAAGTATTCTCCGCTGCTGGTTGTGCCGACGCCCAAAGGTGCCGCAAAGGACATAATCATATGGGGACTGAATCCCTCCGAGTAAGCCACTGGAATGTCTGCACGACGGATAGCTTTCTGGAAAAAGCGCATCGTATCCAGATGACCGATGAATTTCATGGCTCCTGTTTTGGAAAATTTAATTCTTACCTTCAATGCAGACACCTCCTTTGTAACGTCCTGCGCCACAGCCGGAACATTTCATGCGGCAGTTTGGCGTAACTTCTTCCTGTGTTGCGTGTTTCCATTCTCTTTGTAAAAATTCTTTGGTTACTCCTGCATCGATAAAATCCCACGGCAGAAGTTCATCCAAATCGCGCTCGCGCAGCGTATAGAAATCAGGATTTACACCTGTTTCTGCAAAAGACTGCTCCCAGATATTCCAGGAGAAAGTTTCTGACCATGCATCGTAAAGTGCACCTTTGCGATAAGCCATTTCAATGACATCTGCGCATCTTCTGTCACCCCTTGCCAAAAATCCCTCAAGAACTGTGACATCTGCCTCATGCCAGTTATAACGGATACTTTTCTGGTTGAGCTGGGAACGAATCTCATTTTTTACGATTCTTGCTTTGCCGAGATACTCTTCTTTGGTACACATTGGTGCCCATTGGAATGGGGTAAATGGTTTTGGTACAAAGAAGGATGTGCTGACAGTAATCTGTACTTTTCCATGGCGTTTTTCTTTTGGAACGGTATCGTAATATTCCATCGCAATATTTTCTGCCAGATGTGCGATTCCTTTCATATCGTCTTCTGTTTCCGTAGGAAGTCCAAGCATAAAATAGAGTTTTACTTTATTCCATCCGCCTTCAAAGGCTTCATGTGCTCCGTGCAGAATGACTTCTTCTGACAATCCTTTGTTAATGACATCGCGAAGACGCTGGGAACCAGCCTCCGGAGCAAAGGTCAGGCTACTTTTTCTGATATCCTGTACTTTACTCATAACATCGAGGGCGAATGCGTCAATGCGAAGAGATGGAAGGGAAATGTTTACTCCTTTGCTCTTGAATTCGTCAATCAGGAAGGTAACCAGATCTTTTAATTGAGAATAATCGCTGGAACTTAAGGAACTTAGAGAAATCTCATCATATCCGGTGGCAAGCAGCAGTTCTTTTGCGCATGCTTTCAGGCGTTCCACTTCTTTTTCTCGTGTAGGACGATAAATCATTCCTGCCTGGCAGAAACGACAGCCACGGATACAGCCACGCTGAATCTCAAGAGTTACACGGTCTTGTGTTGCCTTGATAAACGGTACGACTAATGTTTTTGGATAGAACGAAGATGTCATATCCATCACGACCTGTTTCTGGATTTTTGCTGGAGCATCTGGGTAAACTGGTTCAAACGAGGCTAAGGTACCGTCCTCATGATAAGATTCCTGATAAAAGGATGGCACATAAATGCCTGGAATCTGCGCAGCCATTTTCAAAAAGTCAAGTTTGCTTCCTCCAGCTTCCTGATTGGCTTTGTAAGCCTCCAGAAGGTTATCATAGACAGTTTCTCCCTCTCCGATATAAAACAGGTCAAAAAACGGTGCTAACGGCTCTGGATTGTAGACGCATGGTCCTCCGCCGATTACGATTGGGTACTCCTCTCCTCGGTCTTTTGCATGAAGAGGCATCAGGGAAAGATCGAGAATCTGCAGGATGTTTGTGTAACACATCTCATACTGGATGGTAATTCCAAGAAAATCAAATTTTTGAATCGGGTCCTGAGATTCCAGGGCAAACAGAGGAATTTGTTCCTTGCGCATTACTTTGTCTAAATCTGTCCATGGAGAGAAGACTCTCTCGCACCAGGTATCTTCCCGCTCATTAAACATATGATATAAAATCTGCATGCCAAGATGTGACATTCCGATTTCATAGACATCCGGGAAGCACATACAAAAACGGATTTTTCCTTTTGGATCTTTCATCATCGAATTGACTTCGCCGCCGATATAACGGGCCGGGTTTTCGATTTGTAATAAAATATCATCACTCAGTGCTAATTTTCTCATTTAATTGTCCTTCTATTATAATATCTATTTGTTTTGTTGTGTGAATGAAATTTCAATTAGATTGTAATTAGAATTCATTCAACAGTATCTGTAAGGATAACGGAACAGATACCACTTTAACATAAATCAATTTTTTCAGCAACAGGTTTCTTCTTACAGGTGCTGCCGCATACGCAGAATTTTTTCCAAAGTTTCCAATAATACCTTTATATCAAGAGGCTTGGTAATATGGGCGTTCATACCATTTTCCAAAGCTTTCTCCTTATCTTCGTCAAATGCATTGGCTGTCATTGCAATAATCGGAAGATCTGCAACGTCCTGGCGTGGAAGATAGCGGATTGCTCTGGATGCTTCGTATCCATCCATGATGGGCATTTGAATGTCCATCAGAACAAGGTCAAAATAATTTTCTTCAGAATTTTTAATCATCTCAACAGCAATGGAGCCATCGGCAGCAGCTTCTATCTGAAAACCATTATTTTCAAGAATTTCTGTCACAATTTCACGGTTTAACTCATTATCATCGACGACAAGCACGCGATTATTATAAAACTTCTTTTTCATCTCCTCTTTTGAGGCTGTCTTTTTGTGACAAGAATGATTTGTTTCTATTAAGATATTACGAAGATCCGACATAAACAGTGGTTTATTGCAAAATGCGGTAACACCTGCCGCGAGTGCTTCATCTTCAATCTCTGTCCAGTCGTATGCCGTAAGAATAATAATAGGAGCTTCGTTACCGATTACTTTACGAATACGGCGAACTGTCTCAATTCCATCCATCTGCGGCATCAGCCAGTCTATAATGTAGCTATGGAAAGAATCACCGTCATTATGGGCCTTCTGTGCACGGAAAACAGCTTCTCTGCCCGACGTAGTCCATTCCGAGCGCATTCCAATTTGAGAAAGCATCTTGGTCACACTGTCACAGATATTAAAATCATCATCAACGACAAGGGCACGCAAGCCCTGTAATTCCCGAATCTGCTCTTTTTTACGCGCTACGTCCTGTCGTTTAAAATCAAATTCTACGAAAAAAGTGCTTCCTTTGGCTGGTTTGCTTTCAATTCGGATTCTTCCGCCCATAAGGTCAACCGTATTTTTGGTAATGGACATACCAAGACCAGTTCCCTCAATTCCACTGATTGTAGAGGTATTTTCACGTTCAAACGGGTCAAAAATATGCTTTAGAAATTCTTCAGACATGCCAATACCCGTATCTTTTACAATAAACTCATAATGCCCGTATCCAGGTTTTTCTGAGCTGCTCTGCCGGATTGTAAAAGAAACCATGCCGCCGAGAGGAGTAAATTTTACCGCATTACTCAAAATATTAATCAGAACCTGATCTAGTCGAAGCGGGTCAAAAATTAACTCTTCATCCTGAACATCAATCGTATCTACGAAAAATTCCAGTCTTTTTGCAGACATTTGCGGACGAATCATATGCACCAGATTATGGATACGTTCCGACAGATTACATTCTTTTTCCTGAATCGTGATTTTTCCTCTCTCAATGCGGCTCATATCCAGGATATCATTAATCAGTGATAAAAGATGATTGCTGGAGGACATGATTTTTTCCAGACAATCCTGTACCCGATCTCTGTTATCCAGATGACTGGCAGCTATACTGGTAAATCCGATGATTGCATTCATTGGAGTACGAATATCATGACTCATATTGGATAAGAATGTAGTCTTTGCACGACTGGCATGTTCTGCCTGTGAAAGTGCATCTTTCAGTAAATCCTGGCGTCGTACTTCCTGCAGTACATCTCCGTCTACGTCTTTCACAGCAATAAGGGCGGTATCAAGTTCGCCGTTAATCTGCAAACGAACGATACGCCATTCCACATATCCGTATTCTTCACGATATGGTCCCTTTCGGCGAAAACGAATAGAATATGCTTCTTCCTCTTTTAATCGTTCCTGAATGTATTCCAAATTTGCTTCAGAGAGCAAGGTATCCTGATCTTCCGAATGCACATAGTTCGCTGAAAAACGCTTCAGACTTTCAGAATAAGGCTGTTCTTCCCATTGTCCACGGTCACCTGAAAATACACTTCTCATATTTTCATTTCTTTTCAAAACCAGAAGATTTTTTTTCAAATCAACTCTCCAAAGCGCATAATAATCTCTGCTAAGTGCATAGATCATGTCCATCTGTTCCTGATTTTCTAAAATCATTTTTTCTTTGAGTGTAAGAAGATCCTGATTTGTCTGCGTCTGTTCTGTAATATCTTTTAAGACGCCGCAGTACAGACTGGATTTCTCGTTTTGACTTAATAAAAAGAAATCGATATCAAGCCAAAGCAGTTTTCTATCCGGTGTAAAATGACGAAATTTGCAGGACTGTGCAACATCTTTACATGCTAAGAGTGTCTGATGGAGCATTTCGTGATCTTTTTCACAGATATCGCTTAATATGCTGTGCTTTTGAAACTCTTCCTCAGAAACATCGTCTCCATACATTAGTTTCAAATAGGATGCATTGGCCTGTTTATGAAGACATTTTCCTTCACAATACTCAAAAATAGTATAGGCTCCCAGTATTTTATCAAGAATTTTTGCATTGAAAATTCCATTTTTAATCAAATCTTCTAATAGTATTTTTGTTCCCTCATTGGATTCTTTTTTTGACATAGTATATTCCTCACTATTTTTGTTTGTATTGTGATGATGTTTTGCGTATTTGTATTTCAAGATTATTAGGTTATCTTTCCCATTGTACTTAATAATACATAAATTTTGAAAGAATTTCAATATGAAGACGGATTCTGGTGGATAATTAAGTTTTGTTTATAGTAAGGGTAATTCTTTATATGTTATGTGTACTTGATTTTTTATTTTGTAGAAAAAAAGGTTTATTTATTTTATATATAACTCAATTTACCGTGATAAATGATGTTTTAATTTATTATTGACACATCTAAAAAAAGAAGCTATACTATACTTATCATAAATTAAGAAGAAAAAGGAGCTTTTTTATGAAAAAAAATTACGAGATCACTGCTCTTTTGCAATCACAGAAATTAAAACAATACGTTCAGGAACTCCCCTCTTTCTGTCAGGATTATTTCAAAGGGATCGAAGAAAAAAACAATTTGAGTACTCGCATCGGATATGCCATTAACCTAAAATCCTTCTTCTCTTACATCATAGAACACACAGACAACTACAAAGATATTTCCATAAAAGAATTTCCCTTTGATGGTTTGAGAAAAATCAAAGCACAGGATATCGAAGATTATCTGCAATATCTCATGCTGTACAAAAATGAGTCTGAAAAAAGTGTTACCAACCATGAATCCAGCCGTTCCCGCCACCTCTCTGCTCTCCGCTCGCTTTATCAATATTTTAACCGGTGCGGCCAATTGGAAGTAAATCCTGCCATTATGGTAGAAACACCAAAAGTTCCTCTCAAACAAATAGAAATCCTTCACGATCAGGACATCACTCTCCTTCTTCGTGGAATACGCAACGGGGAGGGATTGTCTCCAAAAGCAAAATCTCGCTACTATCGAACATGGTTTCGTGACATCGCAATTATTACTGTTTTTCTGGACACCGGTATCCGACTCTCCGAATTGATTTATTTAGATATTTCGGATATTTATTACGAGGGAAATCTAGATTATTCCATTCAGAAGATGGATCTCATTGCCGAACATTATGATTTAAAAATGCCGCCTCTGATGCCGCGGCGCGGTGCTACAGAAAGGCTGGAAAAATGGAAAAACGAATGCAGAAACTGCTTTGATCAGATTGCCGCCTCTGCAGAAGATATTTTCCCCTCTCTCGCTTATTTATCTATTGAAAAAAAAGATGATGAACAGGATACTTTGTATATCAGTTACCGGACTTTAGGTGTCTTAATTCCTTATATACTTTACTTTCGTCCTTCTCTTCTCTCTCATAAAAACGATGAAGACGATGCCCTCTTTTTATCTATGACAGGTGATAGAATAGCGAAGACGTCAATTGAAGAAATGATGGATAAACACAGTATGCGCTATTTAAAACAACATTTGAACCCTCAAAAGCTTCGGGACACTAGAGGAAACTTTGTTTTGCGGGAAACAGGCGACCTTGCTCTTGCCAGCGAAGTTTTACGGCATAAAAATATCAGCACCATGAAAAGGCACTATCAGATGACAAATGAAGAAAAAAAACGGGCTATCGCTTTAAAAACACAACGCTAAAAGAAAGCAGGGAGTCTACTGCTGCCAGTATGCTCTCTGCTTTCTTAAAATTTTTCAAGTTCTTCCATCTTTCGATTGCTTGCAGAACTTTCTTTTTTTCTCTTTAGTTTACATAATATTTTTATTGTAAATCAATTCCACAAATCCGACAGTCTCTTGTTCCAACCACCAGATGATTCTGATAGACAACCGGAGAAGCTTCAATCGTTGTATCACCAAACTCAAATGTATTTCTGACCTCACCGGTCGTTCCATTCAAAAGATGCATTTTTCCGCCCAGACTTTCGCAGTAAATTACATTTCCACTTCCATCTGAATTATACACACAAACGGGCGAAGACCAGCTGTAATATCCTTTATGCTCCCACATGATTTCCCCTGTTTTTTTATTTATACAGGAAAGGACTCCGTTCGACTGACCCCCGGTTCTTGATACCGTGACATAGATATAATCAGACAACTCTTTCGCTCCTGACGCAATCGTAGACTGTACGCCGCCGGAAACACCATCCTCCGTATAACACTCATACGAAGTTTTCCATACAATTTCTCCCGTTTCCGCATCGAGTTTCCAGATCGGAATCTCCGCCGTATCATAACTCCTCCATCCAAGATGGAACGAAGTGCTGACATACACATACAAATGATCGTCTTCAATCGACAAAACCGGAGTGGAATTCGAATCATCCAGAATATCCTGCACCCAGACGAGTTCCAGGCTGTTCAGATCCAGACACATCATATGTCCTCCATTATCTGCGATAAACAGGTATCCTTTATAAATATCCGCACTGTCCTCCATGCCAAGCCAATACGTATCCAGACTGGAGCGTTTTCCCTGATAGCGCCATTTCACAACAGGATCCGGCCGAATAGATAACGTTCCGGCCTGTTCATCATACTGTGTATTCAATTTCATCAGATACAAAATACCATTTTCACCCGGATAAATCAATGTATCTGTCTGTTCATCTACCAGCGCGGATCCGTCAAAAAAGCTGAGAGAACCTCTCAGTGAAAATTCATCTTCACACCCAAAGGTATACATGACACTGCAGTCCAACAGATTGATGACAAACGCCTTTGCCGTTCCCTCGTTGCTGTTATATCCGGCACCTACATACATAATCGGATAACCGCGCGGATCCAGGGCACCTGCTCCTTTAAAAGTAAACCCAAGATACAGCGACTCACGGGTAGGTTTTCCTGTCTCCAGATCGAGGAAATAAATATAACCATCCATGCAGGCATAAATCACTTCCACCAGATCGTCATCTTCCTTTGCCCAGTCATACATATTCATGGCAGCTTTTGTAGATGCAGGCCACTTCACGACAAGCGGTTGTCCCGTCCAGCCACTTCCGCTCCACGAAGCACTTCCGTAGCTTAAAGACCCCGTCGTCGCCGTCCATTTTTCCTGAAAACGATACTCCGTCATATCCGCATATCCATAAGAAGCGGTATCACGGAAATTGTTGCCGCGAAAAGTAATAATTCCGTCTACATCTGTATAATCCGTTCCCAGTCCAAACTGAATTTCTGACGACGACTGATACTGTGATATATCTGATAAAGTTTCTCCATCTACCTCAATTTGCGTCATTTCAATCATATTAGACGGCCTGGTTGTATCTGTACAGGCGGGCGTAAAATCGATTTCCTGCTGCACAGGATCCTCCTGCACCTTTTCTTCTGTCTCCTCTGCCTTCTCTTCTTTTGTTTCTGCCTGCTGCTTTGCAGCCTTTTTTGCCTGTCTTTCTAAAGGAACGGCATAAATCGCATGCCCGATGCTAGAAATGACAAGAACCAGCAGCAAAACATTCAACCTACTGGGCAGTATAGGTTTGAAATGACGCAAAGATGCCCAAAATCCTGTTTTTCTCCTACTCTGGGAAGATACAAATTTTCTTTTTTTCCCTGAACGCGGTCTTTTCTTTTGTGTTTTCATAGATTCTCTTTCTTACCTTTCCCTGTCTATTTCTTTTCACAACTTCTCTGAGTATTATTTTACAACTGTGATAGGCATAAGTAAAGAGACTTGCCCAACAATATCCCAAAGGATGATCATCGGATCAGTTCCGCCACCAGCGCGGCTCCCTTTTTCAATTCCTCTATAAGAGCATATTCTTTCGTGGAATGTACCCGAAACATCCCACAGGACAATACCACTCCCTGAATTCCATGACGAACAAAATTGTTATTGTCACTTCCTCCAAATGTAGTGACAAGCTCAGGTTCGATTCCCAATACTTTGCAGCTTCTCTCAAACCGTTTGACAACCGAAGCATCTTTGTCAATCTGATAGGCAACTGCATTGACATGATGCTCAACCGAGCAGTGTGCCCCCACCTCACATGCACTTTCCATAAAAATCTGTTTTGTCTGCTCCATGCACGCTATTGCGGCCTGATGATCATAGCTTCTTATTTCACCTGTGCATCTGCAGATCTCCGGTACAATATTTACAGCCTCTCCTCCACAAATTGTTCCAATATTAAAGGTTGTCCCATCTTCCCGTCTTCCCTGAGGAATTCGAGCTATGGCTTTACTCATAATGGAAATCGCATGGATTCCTCTCTGTGGTTCAAACCCCGCATGAGCTGCTCTTCCCTGTATTTCCACTTCAAAAGAAATAATCGATGGTGCCTGAACAGCGGCTTTTCCTACTTTTCCGCTCATATCCAGAACGTAAGCTTCCTTTGCACGTATCTTTTTAAAATCAAACACATTTGTTCCTTTAATATAAGCTTCCTCACCAATGGGAAACAAAATCTCCACATCCCGGTGCGGCAGACGATTTCTCTGCAAAAAACGAACTGCCTCCAGAATTTCTACAATGCCGGCAAGATCATCTGCCCCAAGCACAGTATCGCCATGAGAAGTGATCATGCCCTCTTGCGTAAAGATTGCTTTCTTTCCAATTCCCGGCTGTACTGTATCCATATGCGCAGATAATAAAACAGGTTTTCCCGGCAAAGTTCCTTTCAGAAAGCCGTACAAATTACCGGCATTTCCTCCATAAATCTTTCCAGCCTCATCTTCTGTCACAGTAAAACCGAGAGATTTCAGTTTTTCAGTCAGACAATCTGCTATCTGACGCTCAGAAAAAGAAACCGAATCCATCGCCACCAACTCAGCAAATTCTTGTTTTATCGATTCTTCATCTATGTTTCTCAAGTTGTCCATTTTCTTTTATCTTTCGTAAGCTTACTGAACTTCAACAAGCTCAATTTTGAAATTGAGTTCTTTTCCAGCCATTTCATGATTTGCATCAAGTGTAATTGTTTTTTCATCTTTTGCTGTCACTCTAACCGGGAATGGACGGCCCATGGTATCAGACAGAAAAACCTGCTGGCCAACTGCCACGTTTTCTGACCCCGGAAGCTGTGCAATCTCAAATATCATAACCGCATTGGGATCCGGCATCCCATATGCCTCTTCCGGCATAAGATGAACATTTACGACCTCTCCCACTTCCATATTCACAACAGCAGCATCAAATCCTTTGATCATCATGCCTGCACCACAGACGAATTCCAGTGGTTCTCCACGGTCATAGGAAGAATCAAACTGAGAACCGTCGTTAAAAGTTCCCTGATAATGTACTTTGCATGTTTTTCCTGCATTTTTTCCTTCCAGTGTGATCTGGTGACCACCACAGCCACCGCAGGAATGTCCTTCCCCATGTCCGCCACAACCATGCTCTCCGCATCCATGATCTCCACAGGAATGACCTTCTTCATGATCATGATGATGACAGTTGGCGCCCGTTGAAATCAATTCTCCTCTCAAATAGGTCTCAACCACTTCATCTGTATTTCCTGCCGCTCCTGCAATCAGCTCGATTCCGGCTTCTGCAAGTGCTGTTTGTGCACCACCGCCAATTCCGCCACAGATCAAAACATCAATGCCCTCACCTGCAAGAAATCCTGCAAGCGCTCCGTGACCGCTTCCATTGGAAGGAATCACTTTGCCGGAAACGACCTTATTGTCTTCTACTTCGTATACCTTAAAATTCTCTGTATGTCCAAAGTGCTGGAATACTTCACCATTTTCATATGTAACTGCAATTTTCATATTCTACCTCCGAATGATTATATTTTTCATAGTTGGATTTATTTTATCATATACTTGAGGATTTCTCTATAGAAAAATTGGTTTGTGAAGATGTGATTGCTTGTTTTATTTTATAAAAAA
>JALFVM010000156.1 GCA_022787145.1 Lachnospiraceae bacterium
GGATGTGATTAATTACTGTGATCTGCTTCGTTCCAACCCGAAGGCGCAGCCACAGAATTACTGGTGCAACACCAGCAGTAATGACGCGGTCAGACGTTTTATTGAGATGGCGGATGTGGGTGCCACAAAGATGGAGATTGAAAAACTGGTGGCAGGTGAAGAGATCACGAAAGAAATTCGCCAGGAGCTAACGTATCAGGATATGTACAGCACGATTGAGAATCTCTGGAGTTTGCTGTTTACGACAGGATATCTGACGCAGAGAGGAGAACCGGAGGGAAGGCAATTTCATCTGGCGATACCAAACAAAGAGATTCGTGAAATCTTCGAGATGCAGATTGTCGATTTGTTTAAAGAAAACGTGAAAAAGGACGGAGAGACACTGGATCGTTTTTGTGAGGCACTGAAAAATGGAGAAACGGAGAGCATCCAGCGGCAGTTTCAGGCATACCTTCGCAAGACCATCAGCATCCGTGATACATTTGTGAAGAAAAATATGAAGGAGAATTTCTACCACGGGATTCTTCTGGGAATATTGGGCTTTAAGGCATCCTGGAATGTGTTTTCCAATCGTGAGACGGGGGAAGGCTACAGTGATCTGTTGATTACGATTCCGGATGAGGCGATTGGTATCGTCATTGAGATGAAGTATGCTGGCGATGGAAATCTGGATGCTGCCTGCAAAAAGGCACTGGAGCAGATTGAAGGGAATCATTACGAAGAAGAACTTTATGATGAAGGCATGGATGATATTTTGAAATATGGTATTGCCTGCTACAAAAAACGCTGTCGGGTGATGAAGAAGTAGGTGGTGGGACAGGGAGAGTACTATCGTGAATTATGCACAAGAATTTGCTTTTTATTATGATAAAATCTTAACAAAACGTTAACAGAATCTCATTGATTTTTCAGAATTAGGTGCTATAATGAGGAATGTATTTTTTTAGGTACAATAGTGAAACAATCATGTGTTTATGAGGAGGGAAAAACATGAGAAAATGTGCTGCATTCTTTGTATCACTGGGAATGATGCTGTTGTCGAATGTGGTGCCTGTTTTTGCGGCAGGGACTTCGGAGCATGCTGCAGTATCAGTTCCAATCTGGATGTGCATTCCTTTTGCGGGCTTACTGCTCTGTATCGCAGTGCTTCCGCTGGTGGCAGGTGAATGGTGGGAGAAACATCAGCCACTGGCGGTAGCAGGATGGGCAATTCTGTTTATTGTTCCGTTTGCGGTAGTTTTTGGAGCAGGTATGGCGACAGAGACCGTGTTGGAATGTCTGATTAACGATTATCTGACCTTTATTGTATTGTTATTTGGCTTGTTTTGTGTATCGGGTAACATTACGATGGAAGGGGATTTTGCCGGTTCACCGGGAGTCAATACAGGGCTTCTTTTGATGGGAACGATTCTGGCAAGCTGCATCGGAACGACCGGTGCCAGTATGCTGATGATTCGTCCGGTTATCAAGATGAATTCCTGGAGAAGACATAAGAGACATCTGATCGTGTTCTTTATTTTCCTGGTGTCGAACATGGGTGGATGCCTGACACCGATCGGAGATCCGCCGCTTCTGATGGGATTTATGCGAGGCGTTCCATTTTTCTGGAGCCTGCATCTGCTGCCGATTCTGATTTTTAACACGGCAATCCTGCTGTTTGTCTTTTATCATCTGGATAAAAAGAGATATCGAAGAGACATTGCCAGAGGACGCAAGCCGGATATCAGCAAACCGGGTACAGAGTTCCGTATTGAGGGACTGCACAACCTGATTTTTCTGGTGATGATCGTTGCTGCTGTTATTCTGAGTGGAACACTTCCGAATTTACCGATGTTCCAGGATACAGCAGGAAATGTGCTGGGAATTCATATTTTCGGTGAAGTGACCTTGGGATTTCCTTCTATTATAGAGATTGTCATCATTCTTCTGGCTGCGTTTCTGTCATTTAGAACAACCGATGTCAGTATCCGAAGAAGAAACCATTTTACCTGGGGCGCAATCAAAGAGGTTGCAGTGCTGTTTATCGGTATTTTTATCACGATGCAGCCGGCATTGATGATTTTGAAGGCAAATGGTGCTGAACTTGGCATCACAGAACCCTATCAGATGTTCTGGGTAACGGGTGCACTGTCAAGCTTTTTGGATAACACACCGACGTATCTGGTATTTTTGACAACGGCGGGAACGCTTGGTTTCCAAAGTGGTATTGCGACAACGCTGGGAACGGTATCGATACCGGCACTGACGGCAATTTCCTGCGGTGCCGTATTTATGGGTGCGAATACTTATATCGGAAATGCACCAAACTTTATGGTAAAAGCCATTGCGGATGAAAACGGTATTCGTATGCCGTCCTTCTTTGGATATATGTTATGGTCACTCGCAGTTCTGATACCGGTATTTATACTGGATACACTGGTATTCTTTTTGTAAGGAGGGGAAAACATTATGCAGGACAACCGTGAAAAATGCAGAGAGCTTGCTGCTCGTATTTATGAACTGGATGGAGAGGTTTATCGCTGTGTAGGTTCTTCCCTGGGGCGTACCTTTACCGGTAACAAAGAAACAACGATCAAATCTCTGGCAGGTATGATGTATACCCGCCCGCAGGGGCATCTTCTGAGAAGTGAGCTGGCTCTGATTAATAATATGGCGCGTACGATTCCGGATGTAAAAGACAGACATCGCCTTCTGGATGAGTATGCACAGATTTTGAAGGAGATTTCAGAGCTTCCGGACAGTTTTGGAACTGTGGATATCATTGATGAGGAAAGAGCGAGATTGAATACCGCCAATCTGCATCAGAAATTTTCCAAGGATGACCGCCTGATCGTCTGTATCGGACGAAGTCATGGAAGTGCCGGAAACGATATTGGGTTTGAACTGGCAAAGGCTTTGAAGATTAATTATTACGATGCGGAGATTTTCACACAGGTACTGGAGCGATTGGAAGCAGAAAATGATTCTGTGAATGATGCGTTGCAGCACATTGATAAATATAGCAGCAAACGAAGCTGGAATTTGAAGAAAATGTTTCAGGAATTTAACCGCTATCATGGACTTCCAACGCAGGATGCGATTTTCTTTAACCAGAGCGATCTGATCTGCTCGATGGCGAAGAAAGAAGATTTTGTTATCATGGGACGCTGTGCAGATATGATTTTGAAAAACAATCACATTCCGCACATCAGTATTTTTATTGATGCGCCGTTTGAACTGCGTGTGCAGCGTATCATGGCGGTCAATAACATGAAATTTAAAGAGGCAGTGCATTTCCTTAAGAAGATGGATAAACGTCATGCCCGTTACTATAACTTCTATACGAGCGAGCAGTGGGGAAAGGCGGTCAATTATGATCTGTGTATCAACAGTGCGAGCTATGGTCTGGAAGAGACGGTAGAATTGATTGAGAGAATGATTGCACAGAAACCGAAACATAAACACTAAGCACGTGGGACACAAAACAGTCCCTCTTGTTCTATGAAAGTTTGTGAATAAAAGAAAAAACTGTTGTACTTTTCGATGGAAAGGTGCAGCAGTTTTTGTATTTCAAGAAAATCTTATCGCGATTTCTGATAATTGAGATAATCACTGACCATCATAGCCAGCTTGAATGTGATGGCATCTTCGAAGGAGCGAATATCAAGCCCGAATCGTTTTTCGATTTTTTCAATGCGGTATACCAGTGTATTGCGGTGCAGATAGAGATTGCGGGCAGTCTCGGAGAGGTTCAGGTTGTTCTCGAAAAAAATCCGGATGATGTTTAAGGATTCATCGTCAATTGTGGACAGTTTCTCGCCCTTGAAGGTTTCATCCAGGAATTTTTCGCAGATATCTTCGGGAAGCTGATAGATTAGATGACCGATGCCAAGATTTCGGTAACCGAAGGTGTTCTGCGTCGGCTGGAAAATTTTACCGACTTCCAGAGAAGTAAGTGCTTCTTTGTAGGCACAGGGAAGTTCCGAGAGATCCTTTGCAATGTTTCCGTAGGCAACCCAGGCGGATGTCATGGCCTCTGTGTTGAGCATGTCTACCATGGTAAGTGCGGTGTGTTCGAGGCTTGCGTATGTATCGGTTTCCCGTACTTCTTTTACCAGCACAATATTTTCCTCATTTGTGGAAAGGATAAAATTGCCGGTGCGGGAGGAATACAGGTTTTGAATGGTTGCCAGAGCGTGTTCATCCCGTGCCTGTTTTGTTTCTACAATAAATATGGCTCTTGGAAGGGTTGGGTTGACGCGCAGTCGTTTGGCGCGGTTTCGTGCATCAGTGGCTGCATAATTTCCGAGAAGAAGGTTTTGCATAAAAGTGTTTTTGTCCAGTTTTTCCCTCGTTGTTTCGAGAATGGTCTCAATCTGGCAGACTGCAAGTTCTCCAATTGTATGAGCCTGTGTGCCTTTTCCCCATACCACAAGGATATAGAAGAGCTCATTGCCAATCGTGACCTTATAATAGTGAATGGAAGTTGTGGCTTTGGCGCAGGCCTCCTCTTCCAGAAATGCCTGGATGGTATCTTCTTCGGGGGCATTGTGTGACTCGGCAGGCAGAAAGAGTTTCCCCTTGCTGTCAAACAGGCAGAAGTCAAGCCCGCTGATGTCTGCCCAGTCTTTTAGGGTTTTCTTTAAGAGTTGTTTCAGATTCATAAGTAAAATCCTCCGTGATGTGTGATGTGTTGCTGTAGCTGTGAAGGGCCGAAACAGTTACTTCTATTATACTATAAACAAAAGGAGACAGGAAGAAATTCCTGTCTCCTTTCTATTATAATGAGCAAGGGTTGAATTAGTTTGTAATTGTAATCTCTGTATCAACGTCAAAGAAGTGAGCTTTTTCCATATCAAGAGCAACCTTGATTGTGTCACCTGTTCTTGCTGTTGTTCTAGGATCTACGCGGGCTGTTACCTGAGTTCCCTCAATATCAAAGTAAAGGAATACTTCTGCTCCGAGCAACTCGTATACTTTAACGGTAGAAGTCATAACAGATGTAGGAGATGCCTCCAAAAACATCTGGGAATCATGGATGTTTTCAGGACGAATTCCCATACTTACTTTCTTACCTACATATCCGCCATCTTTCAGAGCTTTTGCTTTGGAAGCCGGGATTGCAAGTTTGGATTTTCCAATTGTGATGAATAAGTTGTTTCCTTCCTGAGAAATAGTACCATCAAGGAAGTTCATCTGTGGAGAACCGATAAATCCAGCTACGAATTTGTTGCCTGGTTTGTTGTACAGAACCTCAGGAGAATCTACCTGCTGAACAATACCGTCTTTCATAACAACGATTCTTGTTCCCAGTGTCATAGCCTCTGTCTGGTCATGTGTAACGTAGATGATGGTTGCACCCAGTTCCTGATGCAGTTTGGAAATCTCAATACGCATCTGAACTCTCAGTTTTGCATCCAGGTTGGAAAGAGGTTCATCCATCAGGAATACCTTTGGAGAACGAACGATGGCACGTCCCATAGCAACACGCTGTCTCTGTCCACCGGAAAGAGCTTTTGGTTTACGGTCAAGCAGTTTATCCAGGTCAAGGATTCTTGCAGCTTCACGCACTTTTTTGTCAATTTCGTCTTTCGGAACTTTTCTTAATTTCAAAGCAAAAGCCATGTTATCGTATACAGTCATATGTGGGTACAGAGCGTAGTTCTGGAATACCATTGCGATATCTCTGTCTTTTGGCTCAACATCGTTCATCAGTTTGCCGTCAATTTTGAATTCACCGCCGGAGATTTCTTCCAGACCTGCGATCATACGAAGAGTTGTAGATTTACCACATCCAGATGGTCCTACGAAGATGATGAACTCTTTGTCTGCGATTTCAAGGTTAAAATCCTTAACAGCTTCAAATCCATTTGGATATGTTTTGTTTACGTGAGATAAAGATAAACTTGCCATTTGTAATTCCTCCAATATGTAATCAATCATTTTTGTTTTTCTTGTTCTTAACTTGGGTTTAGTATACTTGATAATTTTGACGAATACCACGGTGGAATTCACAAAGATTTTCGGAATTTGTTGACATGTTGACGAAGTCTTTGAAAATTTGTTGAACCGAAAGTCCTGCAATGTTATAATAGCCACAGATATTATGATAAAATGGAGGAATAAAATGAGAACTTATTTGGTAACCGGAGGCGCCGGTTTTATTGGATCAAATTACATTCATTATATGTTTAAAAAGTATGGCGATGAAATTCGCATCATTAATGTAGACAAACTGACCTATGCCGGCAATCTGGAAAATTTAAGAGATGTGGAGAATCGTGAAAACTATACCTTTGTAAAAGCAGATATCTGTGACAGCGAAGCAATCAATCAGATTTTTGAGGAAAATGACATTGACCGCGTTGTTCACTTTGCAGCAGAAAGCCATGTGGACAGAAGTATCAAAAATCCGGATGTCTTTGTAAAAACGAATGTGCTGGGTACGCTGGTGATGCTCAACGCTGCAAAAGCTGCATGGGAACTGCCGGATGGAACATTTAAGGAGGACAAGAAATTCCTGCATGTGTCCACCGATGAGGTATATGGCTCTTTGGAGGAAGAGGGAGAGTACTTCTATGAGACAACACCGTATGATCCGCACAGCCCTTATTCCGCAAGCAAGGCATCTTCCGATATGCTGGTAAAATCCTATATGGATACGTACAAATTCCCGGCTAATATCACAAACTGCAGCAACAACTACGGCCCGTATCAGTTCCCGGAGAAGCTGATTCCACTGATTATCAACAATGCACTGCAGGGCAAGAAACTTCCTGTATACGGAGATGGAAAGAATGTTCGTGACTGGCTGTATGTCGAGGATCATGCAAAAGGAATTGATATGGTACAGGAAAAAGGACGCTTGTTTGAGACTTACAACATCGGCGGTCACAATGAGAAGCAGAATATCCAGATCATTCACATCATTTTAGATACACTTCAGGAAATGCTTCCGGAAGGCGATCCGAGAAAAGAGCTCGTCAGCGAGGATCTGATTACTTATGTAGAAGACCGCAAAGGCCATGACCGCAGATATGCGATTGCTCCGGATAAGATTAAGAGTGAGATCGGCTGGTATCCGGAGACAAAATTTGAGGACGGTATCCGTCTGACTATTCAGTGGTTCTTTGAGAATGAAGACTGGATGAAAAATGTAACCAGTGGTGATTATCAGAAATATTACGAGGATATGTATCAGAATAAATAGGAGGAAAAAATATGAAAGGAATTATTTTAGCAGGTGGATCCGGAACAAGATTGTATCCGCTGACAAAGGCGATTTCCAAGCAGATTATGCCGGTGTATGACAAACCGATGATTTATTATCCGCTGTCAACCCTGATGCTGGCTGGAATTAGAGAAGTACTGATTATTTCTACTCCGAGAGATCTGCCTGTATTCCGTGAATTGTTGGGAAGCGGCGAGCAGCTTGGCATGCGTTTTGAATATGCGATTCAGGAAGAGCCGAGAGGTCTGGCTGATGCATTTATCATTGGCGAAGAGTTTATCGGAGATGACGCAGTGGCTCTTGTGCTTGGCGACAATATTTTCTATGGACAGAGTTTTTCGCGTGTGTTGCAGAATGCATACAAGAGAACAAAAGAACAGAAGGGTGCGACGATTTTTGGTTACTATGTCAGAGATCCGAGAGAGTATGGCGTGGTAGAATTTGATGAGAACGGAAAGGCTCTTTCAATTGAAGAAAAACCGGAGCATCCAAAGTCCAACTATGCAGTGCCAGGTCTGTATTTCTATGACAATGACGTGGTAGAGATTGCAAAAAATGTAAAACCGTCTGCGAGAGGTGAGATTGAGATCACAAGCGTAAATAATGAATATTTGCGCCGCGGAACTTTGAAGGTAGAGACACTGGGACGTGGATTTGCATGGCTTGATACGGGAAATCATGATTCTCTGCTGGATGCTGCAGATTTTGTGTCTGCATTCCAGAAACGCCAGGGCTTATACATTTCCTGTATTGAGGAAATTGCCTATAAACGTGGATTTATCACGAAGGAGCAGCTGGTAGAACTGGCACAGCCTCTGCTGAAAACTGCTTATGGACAATATCTGATTGAAGTAGCGGAGGGATTATAAAATGGGAAAAATTACAGTAGAAACTTGTGATATTGAAGGCCTGAAGGTGATCACACCAACTGTATTCGGTGATGAGCGCGGATATTTTATGGAAACCTACAATTATAATGATTATAAAGCTGCCGGTATCGATATGGAGTTTGTACAGGACAATCAGTCCAGTTCCAAAAAAGGTGTGCTGCGCGGACTGCATTTCCAGATCAATTATCCACAGGACAAGCTGGTGCGTGTAGTCAGTGGGGAAGTTTTTGATGTGGCGGTAGATTTAAGAGAAGGTTCTCCTACATTTGGAAAGTGGTATGGTGTCCTTCTTTCCGCAGAAAATAAGAAACAGTTCTTTATTCCGAAAAATTTTGCCCACGGCTTTGTGGTACTATCGGATTCTGCCGAGTTTGCCTATAAATGTACCGATTTCTATCATCCAAATGATGAGGGCGGTCTGTCCTGGGATGATCCGGATATCGGAATTGACTGGCCAATCCCGGAGGGTATGGAGCTGACGATTTCTGAGAAGGATCAGAAATGGGGAAGTTTCCGGGAATATTGCCAGAAGTAGGAGCGAAAAAGATTGAAGAAACAAACTTGGTTGCCAAAGGAAGTTTACCAGAACAGAGTTCTGGTACTTTCTCTGGCAAAAAATGATTTTAAAACAAAATATGCCGGTTCTTATCTGGGAACAATCTGGGCATTTATCCAGCCGATCGTTACGATCTGTGTGTACTGGTTCGTGTTCGGTCTTGCCTTAAGAGGCGGTGCTGACAGAGGTGTTCCGTTTGTGCTGTGGCTGGTGGCGGGGCTTGTTCCCTGGTTCTTCTTTCAGGATGGTCTGATCAGCGGAACGAATACGCTGCTGGAATATAGTTATCTGGTCAAGAAGGTAGTGTTTAACATTCGTATTTTACCGGTGGTCAAAGTTGTATCGTCGGTGTTCGTCCATATTTTCTTTGTGGCTATTGTGATTATGTTGTATGCCTGTATGGGATATCTTCCGGATTTCTATGATCTGCAGCTTTTGTATTACAGCTTTTGCGTATTTTTGCTGGTGCTTGGTATTTCTTATCTCACCAGTTCTGTTGTCGTGTTTTTCAGGGATCTGAGCCAGATGATCAATATTGGTCTTCAGGTAGGCATCTGGATGACGCCGATCATGTGGGCATTCAGTGATCTGGGAATTGAAGGCGGATGGCTTGCGACAATTCTGAAACTGAATCCTTTGTTTTATATTGTACAGGGTTATCGCGATTCTCTGATTGATAAGGTAGGGTTCTGGGAACACCCAGGTCTGACTCTGTATTTCTGGATTTTTACGCTGGTTATATTCTTTTTGGGAACAAAGTTATTTAGAAAATTGCAGGTACATTTTGCAGATGTGCTGTAGAAAGATTTGCGGTGCGCCCTCATTTGTGGTGGCGTGCCGCATAAGAAAGGCAAAAGTTTATGAGTGAAATTGCGATTAAAGTAGAGCATCTGACGAAGATTTATAAATTATACAATAAGCCTTCTGACAGGCTGCGCGAGGCGCTTGGGATGAAAGTGCAGTCCCGCGATCATTATGCGTTAAACGATGTGAGCTTTCATGTGAAAAAAGGGGAGACGGTTGGTATCATCGGTACCAACGGTTCCGGCAAATCTACAATTTTGAAAATTATAACCGGCGTACTGAATCCATCGGAGGGAAATCTGGAAGTGAACGGAAGGATTTCGGCTCTTTTGGAACTGGGCGCCGGATTTAATATGGAATATTCCGGTATTGAAAATGTTTATCTGAATGGAACAATGATGGGCTTTTCCAGAGAAGAAATCGATGCAAAGCTGGATGATATTTTGGAATTTGCGGATATCGGTGATTTTGTCTATCAGCCGGTCAAATCCTATTCCAGTGGTATGTTTGTGCGCCTTGCCTTTGCGGTTGCGATTAATATTGAGCCTGAAATTCTGATCGTCGATGAGGCACTGTCGGTTGGAGACGTGTTTTTTCAGGCAAAATGCTACCGCAAATTTGATGAATTTAAGGAAATGGGACGTACCATTCTTTTTGTAAGTCATGATCTTGGAAGTATTTCCCGTTACTGTGACAGAGTCATCCTGCTGAATAAAGGCGTGAAGCTGGATGAGGGAAATCCGAAGGATATGGTTGATTTGTATAAAAAGGTACTTGTTCATCAGGAGAATGAGCGTCCGGAAGGGACGACAGCGGTAGAGACCGAAAAGAAAGAGACAAAATGGAAAAAGCCGTTTGAAGTGAATCCGAATGCCGATGAGTATGGAACAAAAGTGGCAGAGATCATTGACTATATCATTTTGGATGCCAAAGGACTTGAGACAAATACGATTGAGAAGTTTTCGGATTTTTCGATTAAGATGAGAGTGAAATTTAATCAGGATATTGCAGATCCGATTTATGCATTTACTCTCAAAAATCTTCAGGGAACAGACATCACGGGAACGAATACGATGTTTGAAAAAATTGCCATAGCACCACAGAAGAAAGGAAACATTCAGGAAATTACCTTTACGCAGAATATGAATCTGCAGGGCGGGGAGTATTTGCTTTCTCTCGGATGTACGGGATATCACGATGGAGATTTTGATGTGTATCATCGTCTGTATGATATTTGCAATATTACAGTTATAGCAGCGAAAAATACGGTAGGATTTTATGATATGAATTCCTCGATAGAGATTGTAGATGAAAAAAGCAGTACAGAAGCCTGACAGCATGTTGTACTGGAAAGGAGCAAAATATGATTGAACATATTGGCGCGGTAGAACTGGATGGGACGTATTATCCGGGAGAAGATTTATACTGCGACGGCGCAGTGGAGGATGAACTTTTACAGATTGTAACGACTTATTCAGAAGAAGAGTATAACCGGATTATTGCAGAGAAAAAGGATTGGGCTATTTTGTATCATCTCTCCCATATCCGTGGGAATATTGTAGAATGGCTGCCAATTGGCAGAGAGGATTTGGTACTGGAGATTGGTTCCGGGTGTGGAGCCGTCACAGGAACGCTCAGTGAGAAGGCGGGAAAGGTGGACTGTATTGAGTTGTCCAAAAAGAGAAGCCTAATCAATGCAAACCGAAACAAAAACCGGGATAATATTTCTATCAAACTTGGAAATTTCCAGGAGGTGGAGAAACACCTGACACAGCAGTATGACTGGGTGACGTTGATCGGAGTATTTGAATATGGACAGGGATATATCGATTCTCCTACCCCATATCAAGATTTTTTAAAGACTGCCGGTTCGCATTTAAAACCGGGTGGAAAGCTTGTCATGGCGATTGAAAATCGTCTTGGACTGAAATATTTTGCAGGCTGTACGGAAGACCACTGCGGAATTCCTTTTGAGGGAATCGAGGGTTATCGGACAACGAAAGGTGTTCGTACATTTTCAAAGCCGGAGCTTGAAAAAATCATGGATGAGGCAGGGTTTACAAAACAGGAATTTTACTATCCTTATCCGGATTACAAGCTTCCGATGAGCATTTATTCCGATGAATACCTGCCGAAGGTGGGAGAACTGCGTACCAACCGGAACAATTTTGACAGAAAGCGTCTTCAGATTTTTGATGAATCGGAAGCATTTGACAGTATCATCGAAAGCGGACTGTTTGATCAGTTTGCCAATTCGTTTCTGATCGTCATGGAAAAGGAGGAACAGTCGAATGAGTAAAGTGATTTATTCCAAATATTCCAACGAGCGTGCAAGAAAATTTGCTCTGCGCACGGATATTGTGGCAGATCATGACAGACGTTATATAAAGAAGATTCCGCTGTATCCGGAGGGAAGATGTCATGTGGAAAATATCGGACGGTGGTATCAGGAACTGAGCCAGCGATATGGAAACACAAAAATCTATATGAATCAGTGCGGGATGCAGCAGGATTACCTGATGCTGGAGTATCTGGAGGGACAGACTCTGGAAAATATACTGGATATGCTTCTGATGGAGGGAAAGGTTGAGGAGCTTGTAAGATGTCTTCTGGAGTATCTGGATGAGGTAAAGAAAGGATTCTGGCTCGGACATTTTGAGGCAACACCGGAGTTTGAGAAAGTATTTGGCCATGTGGAACTTTCACACGAACTGGAAGCAGGAGATGTTGTGGATATTGACATGGTATTGAATAATGTGCTGGTGCAGGGCAGTGAATGGAATCTGATTGATTATGAGTGGACCTTTGCGTTTCCGATTCCGTACCATTTTGTGGTATACAGAATCTTGCTGTATTATCTCAATGGAAACTCTGCAAGAAATTGTCTGCATGAGTGGAATCTAATGGAGAAGGCAGGTCTGACACCAGAGGAAATTCAGGAATATGAGAAGATGGAGCGCCATTTTCAGGATGTTTATGTGACTCAGCAAAACGATGAGCTTCACAGACATATACCAATCCGCGATTTGTATGAGGAAATATCTCCTGGCATTGTTGATCTGACCGGTTTGCGTTTTCAGGATCAAAGCGAACGGGCGGCCAGAATGGTGCAGTTGTATCAGGCTCCTGATACTGGATTTACGGAGGAGCATTCGGAGAAAAAAGACCTGCATAAGGAGGGTGTTTTCCTTGATTATTTTCCGATTGAACCATCGAGCCGTTATGTTCGTCTTGACCCCTGCTCGAAATATTGCATCGTGAAAAAACTTCGCATGCAGTGGGGCGAAGAAATTATGAATTATACGACAAATGGCATTGCGATGGAAGATGGAAGTCTGTTTTTCCCGTTGGATGATCCGCAGATCATTGTGGAACGCCCGGAAGGTGGAATCGGCGATTTCAGGGTTTATTTTGAAATCGAGTATTTGAGTCTGGATGAGGCTCTGTATCAGATGCAGAGGCTGTATGGCGAACAAAGAAGAGCGCTTGCGCAGGCGAAGCAGCAAGTGCAGCGCACAGAAGAGACAATCCGGGCTATGGAGAATACAAAAGTATGGAAAGCATATCGAAAAATTAAGAGAAATTAATGGTTCTTTGAATAAAGGAAGAGAGTATGAGTGAACTGTATTACAGTGTGGATGTCACCTGGTACGATTTGAAAAAGAAAGAGAGTTTTTTGGTGGAGGGATGGATGTTTTCTCCCGAGGGAAAAACGATAAAAACAGTTGTCTGTGATCAAAACGGAAAGGAACTGCCTTCTGCAATCAGCTGGAAGGCTCGTCCGGATGTGGAGGCTGCCAGACAGGATATCGGTGTGGTTGGAGACGTTGGATTTCAGATGGAAATTCTGGAAATGCCAAAATGGATCGAAGAACTTGAATATCTGGAAATTCAGGTGTTCTGTTCCGATACGAAGACAGTGATCGTAAAACTGAACAACAAAGAAATCCGAGAAACGGTGCTGGATTCCACGGTCATTTATGAAGTTGATGTCAAGCAGCTTCTGGAGACGCAGCTTGTGGTTCAAGGGTGGTTTGTGGATATGTTTGGCGTAGACAAAATTTCTGTGATGGATGAAAAACAGAAGCAAATATCCTGTGAAATATACCGGACTGTCCGTGAGGACGCGAGAGTCAAGTATGCCGATTATATTGAGAAAAACCATGAGGTTGGATTTACGATAAGAATTCCGAGGGATGCGATTGGCACTTCAAAAGTTCGCGTGTGCTTTGCGAGTAAGTTCGGTCAGAGAAGTTATTGGATTGATGTAAAGGAAATGCAGCGGGAGAGCACAAAAGCAGGGCGTCTGTACAATGCGCTGCGCCCGGGTAAATTTCACGAAAATATGGAGTACATCCGTGCACACAATCTCGGAAATTTTGTTGATCACGTCAGGCGCGCGGTATCCGAGGAATATTCTAATTACAGCCTGTGGGTCAAAAATCACAGACCGGATAAGGCAGAGATTCAAAAACAGAGGGAATATGCATTTGCACAGAATCCAAAGATCAGCATTGTCATACCGTTGTATCATACTCCGGTAAAATATCTGAAGCAGATCATAGATTCAATTGTGACACAGACGTATGAAAACTGGGAACTCTGTCTGGCGGACGGAAGTGCAGGGAAGGAAGTGGAGAAGTATATTCACAGCCATTATCGAAAGGAAAAACGTATCCGTTACACCCATCTTTCTGAAAATAAAGGAATTTCTGAAAATACAAATGCTGCGGTTGCACTTGCGACCGGAGATTATATTATGCTGTCCGATCACGATGATGTCGTCGAACAGGGGGCATTGTTTGAGATTGTGAAAGCAATCAATGAAAATCCAGAGATTGATCTTTTATATACGGATGAAGATAAGATTTCGATGGATGGAAAGATTTACTTTGAACCGAATTTTAAGCCGGATTTCAATCCGTTCTTTTTGGAAAGCAACAATTACATCTGCCATATTTTTGTGGTGCGAACTTCTATTATGAAACAGATTGGCGGTTTCCGAAAGGAGTTTGACGGGGCACAGGATTATGATCTCATTCTTCGCTGTTGGGAGGCAACCAGCGAGGAGCGCATCTGCCACATTCCAAAAGTGCTTTACCACTGGCGCTGTCATCCGAATTCGACGGCTGCAAACCCGGAGAGCAAGCGTTATGCCTACGAGGCGGGAGCAAAAGCTCTGGATGAGCATTTTGCAAGAAGAGGTGTGAAGGCACAGGCGCAGATTACCCATAATCTCGGCATTTACCGGATTCACAGAGAGGTTTTGGGTCACCCGAAGGTGTCGATTATCATTCCGAATAAGGATCACACGGATGATCTGGAAAAATGTCTTTCCTCTGTGAATGAAAAAACGACGTATGACAATTATGAGATTCTGGTGGTTGAAAATAACAGTACGGATCCCAAAACGTTTGCGTATTATCAGAGCATGACAGAGCGTTATCCGAGGGCGAAGCTTTTGACCTGGGAGCGAGAATTTAATTATGCTGCCATCAATAACTTTGCCGTTCAGCAGGCTTCTGGGGAATATCTGCTGTTTCTCAATAATGATGTAGAATTGATCACAGAGGACTGGATTGAGCAAATGATTGGAATCTGTCAGCAGCCAAAAGTCGGAATCGTAGGTGTGAAGCTGTATTATCCGGATGAGACGATTCAGCATGCAGGTGTGATCATTGGCCTTGGCGGTGTGGCTGGACATATTTTCTCCGGAGTATCTCGTTATGAGCCGAGCTATGTCGGCCGTGCAATCATGCCTCAGAATCTCAGTGCGGTGACAGCTGCCTGCATGATGATGAAACGAAGCGTATTTGAGCAGGTGGAAGGATTTGATGAAAAATTCCAGGTAGCTTTCAATGATGTGGATTTATGTATGAAGACTACATATGAAGGGTATCAGGTTGTCTTTACACCGGATGTGGAACTGTATCATTATGAGTCCAAATCAAGGGGTGTGGAAGACACAAGTAACAAGCAGAGCCGCTTTTATCAGGAGGTATATCGTTTTGAGAGCAAGTGGCCTGAGATTCTGGAGAAGGGAGATCCTTATTATAATAAGAATCTTTCTCTGAAAGATGGCAATTGTAATCTCAGAGATTATATGACATGATACAAGGGTCAAAATATCTTTTGACCCCTACATCATGTCATAAATATAATGGAGAGTAAAGAAATGATAAATAATGGATTTGTTGTAAAAAATGACCGGTTTCACCTGGAGGATACAAACTGCTATATTCTGAACGGCTGGCTGATACCGGGGACAGAAATCTGTGCATTTTTAGATAAAGAACCGCTGGATGTGACGGTGGAAACCTTGTCTGAAGAAATGGACGAGAGAGAGCAGGGGCAGCAGGCGAGACTGCAAATTACAGTACCGGAAGATACGGCGTCACATAAAATGTTGAAAGTATATGCGCAGGGAGAAAAGAACAGACTCTGTTTTCGGATTCCTGTCACAGATATGGAAGAAAAAAGACAGGGAATTCGATGCTTCATTGATGAACTGTATATCAGCACCCAGGATGATTTATGCAGAATTCGTGGCTGGTGTGTGGCAAGAAATCCGGTTGAAATTGCTGTGGCAGATATCAATAAGAAAAAGATTGACTGTGAGATTGAGCGTTTTAACCGTAAGGATGTGGTGAGCCTTTTTGATGAGTATGAGGTTGAAACGCGATGCGGATTCAACATCGAGATGCGTCCAGTACCGCAGCAGAAGGTCTATCTGCTTATGCGGGCGGAGGAAGAACGTCTGGTAAAGACAATCGAGACATCTGCGCTGCTGCAGAAAAAGAAACAAATGAGAGCGCTGGTGCAGAAGGGAATGGATTATCTGCAATACAATGGAGTGAGAGCTTTCATGCAAAAAAGCCTGAAAAAGGTAGTGAATACCAAAGACCGATCGCTTCCTTACAGTAAATGGATTCAAAGACATCTGCCTTCTCCAAAAGATCTGGAGGAGCAGAAAAAATATCAGTTTTTGTATCGTCCGAAGATCAGCATTGTGATTCCGCTGTACCGGACTCCTGAAAAATATCTGGATGCAATGATCGATTCTGTTTTGAATCAAAGCTACAGCAACTGGGAGTTGTGTCTTTCCGACGGAAGCGGAGAAAATTCACCGCTGACAGAGCTTTTGAAACAGTATGAAAAGAAAGACAGCCGTATTAAAGTCGCATATAACAATCGCCAGCTTCACATTGCGGAGAATACGAACGAGGCAATCAAAATTGCGACAGGTGATTTCATTGCGTTTGCAGATCACGACGATCTTCTGACACCGGATGCTTTGTTTCATGTGGCGAAGGCGGTGAATGAGAATATGGAGATTGAGGTTTTGTATTCGGATGAAGATAAAGTATCTGCCGGAGAGAAATTTATGCAGCCGCATATGAAGCCGGATTTCAATATTGATCTGCTTCGCACAGTCAATTATATCTGTCATCTGTTTGTGGTAAAGAAAACGATGATAGAAAAGGTAGGAATGCTGCGGCCGGAATTTGACGGGGCACAGGACTATGATTTCATTCTTCGCTGCGTGGAGGCAACGGACAGGATTTATCATATTCCGAGAATTCTGTATCACTGGAGATTTTTTGAGGGATCTACGGCAGAAAATCCAGAGAGCAAGCTATATGCATTTGAAGCGGGCAAACGTGCGATTGAGGCGCATTATGACCGTGTCGGTATCCATGCAGAGGTGATGCAGGGAGAATTTCTGGGCTTGTACCGCACCAGATATATCCGTGAGGAGGATCCTCTGATTTCGATTCTGATTCCAAATAAAGATCACACCGATGATCTGGACAGATGCATTCGTTCGATTGAAGAAAAATCAACGTATCACAATTATGAATATATTATCATCGAAAACAACAGTGACCAGGAAGAAACGTTTGCATATTACAAAAAGCTTGAGGAAGAAAATCCAAAAGCTCATGTCGTTTACTGGGATGGAGAGTTTAATTATTCGGCAATCAATAATTATGGTGCTTCCTTTGCGAAGGGAGAATATCTGCTTCTTTTGAATAACGATGTGGAAGTCATCAATGCAGGCTGGCTGGAAGAGATGCTTGGTTATTGTATGCGGGAGGATGTAGGAATCGTCGGCGCGCGTCTGTATTACCCAGATGATACGATTCAGCATGCCGGCGTGGTGATTGGCTTTGGCGGAATTGCCGGACATGCCTTTGTTCAGCAAAAACGCGGAACGACAGGATACTGTCACAGAATTATCTGTGCACAGGATTACAGCGCTGTGACAGCGGCGTGTATGATGGTGAAAAAGAGTGTGTTCGAAGAGGTTGGGGGCCTTACTGAAGAATTGAAGGTTGCCTTTAATGATGTGGATTTTTGCATGAAGGTGCGCCAGATAGGCAAGCTGGTTGTGTACAATCCTTATGCGGAATTGTATCATTACGAATCAAAATCAAGAGGTCTTGAGGATACGCCGGAGAAGGTAGCAAGATTTAACAATGAGATTAAAATTTTTTCGGATCGCTGGCCGGAAATTTTGAAAAACGGTGATCCTTATTATAATCCAAATCTGACATTAAAAAGTCAGGATTTTTCATTGCGCAAAATATAGGAGGGAGAAGATGAAGGTACTGGTAACAGGTGCAAGCGGACAGCTGGGATATGATGTGGTGCGTGAACTGACGAAACGTGGACATGAGGCTGTTGGTGTAAGCAGTAAAGAAATGGATATCACAGATCCAAAGATAGTGGAAAAAGTGATTACAGATGCAAAGGTAGATATCGTGATGCATGGTGCAGCTTACACTGCCGTCGATGCCGCACAAGATCATGAAGAACAGTGCAGAATGGTGAATGCCAATGGAACAGAAAACGTTGCGGCAGTCTGCAAAAAACTGGATATTCCTATGGTATATATCAGCACGGACTATGTGTTTGACGGTCAGGGAACGCGCCCGTGGGAGCCGGAAGATGAGAGACATCCACTGAATGTGTATGGACAGACAAAGTACGAGGGTGAGCTGGCAGTTCAGAAGTATCTGGAGAAATATTTTATTGTCCGTATTGCCTGGGTATTCGGCATCAACGGCAACAACTTTATTAAGACGATGCTAAAATTGAGTAAAACACACGATACATTGACGGTCATCAACGATCAGATCGGTTCTCCGACGTACACGTATGACTTGGCGAGACTTCTGGTGGATATGATGGAGACGGACAAGTATGGTATTTATCATGCGACGAATGAAGGGCTTTGCAGTTGGTACGAGTTTGCAGTTGAAATTTTCCGGCAGGCGGGCATTTCCATGAATGTCATTCCTGTTACCAGTGCAGAGTACAAGGCGGCGAAGGCAAAGCGTCCATTTAACAGCCGTATGAACAAAGATAAGCTGGAGGAAAATGGATTTGAGAGACTGCCACAGTGGCAGGATGCCCTGGCGCGTTATCTGGAAGAACTCAAAGGTGCGGAGGAATAATCCAATATGCAAAAAAGAACAGAAAAAAACAGAATCAAAAGGGAAACTTTGCTGGAAATTTTATTTTTTCTGGCTCTCTTTTTTCTGTATTTTATGTGGGCAAGGATACAGCCTCTGAATGCATCGCCGGATGAAAAAATGCGGTATCAGATTGCCGAATATATTTATCAGAACTGGTCCCTTCCGAGAGGAGATGACCCAGCCATACGGGATCCCATGTGGGGAATTTCCTATGCTTTTTCACCGATTCTGGACTATATGATTGCAGCCGTGTTTATGAAGCTTGTCAGCTTTGTGACGACGAGTGCATTTGCACTTTTGATGGCTGCGCGTCTTGTCAGCATTTTCTGCGGAGTTGCCACAGCTTTTTTTGCACTCCGGATTGGCAAACGATTATTTGATGATTCAAAGGCATGGCTGTTTGTTGTGTTTATTTCTACGATGCCGGGTGCAGTCTTTGTGACCTCTTATGTAAATACGGATGCCATGGCTTTGATGGCGACTGCAATGATTGTGTACGCATGGGTGCTGGGAATTCAGGATGGATGGAACTATAAAAACTGCACATTGCTTTCCGTGGGAATTGGTGTCTGCGCACTGTCGTATTACAATGCATATGGCTTTATTCTGTGCAGCATTCTTCTCTTTGGAAGTACGCTGCTGATGCAGTCAAAAGAAAAAGGAGAATACAAAGTCTTCCTAAAATTTGGTGCTTTTGTGACGGTGTTTGTTCTGATTTTGATCGGATGGTGGTTTGTCAGAAACTATATGCTTTATGACGGAGATCTTCTGGGACGCAATGCATCTGCCATCTGTGCACAGAAATATGCCTCACCGGGACTGAAGCCTTCCGACAAACAAACACCGATGTCAGAGGGACTGACACTGTTTGAGATGCTTAGCAGACCATACGGATCGGTTACGATTTCCTGGGTAGAACTCGTATCGAGAAGTTTTGTGGGACGCTTCGGAAGTCTGGATATCGCGATGCCGGCATGGATCGAAAATAACTATATGGATTTTATCAAATTCGGTGTTCTGCTGGTGTTGATTCATCCCGTCAGAACGTTTGCACTCAAAAATAAAGACGGTTTTCGAAAAGACGGAATTTTCAACTGGTGCATGCTGATTGCCATGATTATTCCGAATCTTTTAAATGCCTGGTACTCCTACAGCTCGGATTACCAGCCACAGGGACGTTACAGTCTTCCTATGCTGGTGGCTTTGACTTATTTTATGGTTGTGGGGTATGGCAACCTGTTTGATGAACTCGTAAGAAGTGTCAAGGTGAGAAAAAACGTGTATCGCGTGCTTTGTTTTCTTGTAATCGGATTGAGTGTGTATGTGTATCTGACAGTTTTCTGGCCCGCATACATGACGGTACCGTTTGGCATCGGTGCATTTCTGACCGGTGCCGCATAAGGAGATTTGAGAAATATGGCAAAGAGTAAGATTGAATGGGGACGCCTTTTGAAAAAGCTGTCCCCTTATACGATTCAAAAGGGGCTTCGCTATTTAAAACATTATGGCCCAAAGGAATTCTGGGTTCGTTTAAATGAACGGTTTGAGCCCGAAGAAATCCCTTATGAGGGATGGTATCAGCAGTACGTTCCCACGCAGCAGGAGCTGGAACGTCAGAAGAAAAGAAAATGGAAAAAACAGGTAAAGATCAGCGTGGTCGTGCCTGCCTATCAAACGCCGGAGTTGTTTTTGCGTCAGATGATTGATTCGCTGAGAAATCAGACGTATGAAAACTGGGAGCTTTGCATTGCCAATGGAAGCCCGGAGGATGAGGCGATGGCAGCGGTGCTTTTAGAGTACAGTCAAAAGGACAGCCGCATTCGCTGGAAGAATCTTGAGGAAAATCTGGGCATTGCTGAAAATACAAATGCTGCATTTGCTATGGCCAGTGGAGAGTTTATCGGACTTTTGGATCACGATGATCTTCTGGCACCGAATGCTTTGTATGAGATTGTGAATATAATTGAAAAGAATGAAAATGCAGATGCAGTTTATACAGATGAGGATAAAGTCACAACAGAACTGGATGAACATTTTCAGCCACACCTTAAGCCGGACTTTAATCTGGATTTGCTGCGCTCAAACAATTATATCTGCCATTTTTTTGTGGTAAGACGTGCGATTGTAGAGCAGGTTGGCGGCTTTTTGCGGGAGTTTGACGGAGCACAGGATTATGATTTTATTTTCCGGTGTACGGAAGCGGCAAGAGAGGTCTGTCACGTGCCGGAGATTCTGTATCACTGGAGAACACACAAAGCGTCCACAGCAGACAATCCTGCCAGCAAGATGTATGCGTTTGATGCAGGAAAGCGTGCGATTGAGGCACACCTGAAACGCTGTCATGTAAGGGGAATCGTCAGCCACACGAAAGATCTTGGCTTTTATCAGGTGGAGTATCCGGTGCAGAAGCAGGAGCTGGTTTCCATTCTTATTCCAAACAAGGATGAGAAGGAATCACTGAAAACATGTCTGGAATCGATCTGGAAGAAAACAACGTATTCCAACTATGAAATTATCATTATTGAGAATAACAGTACGACGGATGAGATTTTTGCTTATTATGAAGAACTGAAAAAGAAAAAAAATATTCGTGTAATTACCTGGGAAAAAGAATTTAACTATTCCGCAATTAACAATTTTGGAGTACAATATGCAAAAGGGGATTATTATTTATTCCTGAATAATGATGTGGAAATCATCTCAGAAGACTGGCTGGAACGTATGCTTGGCAATTGCCAGCGTAAGGAAGTAGGTGCGGTCGGTGCGAAGCTTTATTATCCGGACAATACGATTCAGCATGCGGGATGCGTGATTGGAATCGGTGGAATTGCAGGACATATGTTTGTCGGGATGGACAGAAGCCGGACCGGCTATCTTCATAAGGCATCCATTCAGCAGGATCTGAGTGCTGTGACGGCAGCCTGTATGATGATGAAGAAGGAGGCCTTTGAAAAGGCGGGCGGTTTTACAGAAGAACTGGCGGTCGCATTTAACGATGTGGATTTGTGCCTTAAGGTTCGTCGGGAAAATTATCTGATTGTTTATGATCCACATGTAGAGCTGTATCATTATGAATCAAAAAGCAGAGGCGCGGAGGACAGCGAAGAAAAGATACGAAGATTTCAAAGAGAAATCGAATACATGCGCAGTCACTGGATTGATATTTTGAAGAATGGTGATCCCTGTTACAACAAGAATCTGTCTCTGAGCAAGTGGAATTACTCTCTGCGTCCTTTTGAACAGAGAAAATAGATGGAGAAACATATGTATGAAGTGTCCGTAGTTATACCAAACTATAATGGAAGTAAGTATTTGCCGGAATGTCTGAACGCTCTTTTGAAACAGACATTCACCAATTTTGAGACGATTGTGATAGACAACGGGTCAGAGGATGACAGCATTGCAGTCATCCAGCGGGATTTTTCCTGGGTAAAACTGATTTGTTTTCGGGAAAATTTTGGATTCTGCAGGGCTGTGAACGAGGGCATTTATGCCAGCAAGGCGCCTTATGTGATTCTTTTGAATAATGACACAAGAGTGGACGAGAATTTTGTGGGAGAGCTTCTGGCGGGAATCAAACGCAGCAAAAAACGGTTTTCCTGTCAGGCAAAGATGATTCAGTACTGCAATCATCAGCTTATGGATGATGCCGGCAATTATTATAATGCGCTTGGCTGGGCGTTTGCCAGAGGAAAGGGAAAGCCCGTAGAAAAATACGAGAAAGAGAAGAAGGTGTTTTCCTGTTGTGGAGGGGCTTCCATTTATCGCAAATCCGTTTTTCAGGAAATCGGATATTTTGATGAAAAACATTTTGCTTATCTGGAAGATACAGACATCGGATATCGTGCAAGAATCTTCGGTTATCAAAATGTATATACTCCGAAAGCAAAGGTATATCACGTGGGAAGCGGAACGAGCGGTTCTCGCTACAATCTGTTTAAAGTGCGTTATTCTTCGCGCAATAATGTATATTTGATTTATAAAAATATGCCCTTGCTTCAGAAGTTGCTTAATTTGCCTCTTCTGGTGCTTGGTTTTGTGGTGAAGTTTGCGTTCTTTGCTGCAAAAGGATATGGAAAAGAGTACGCAGCAGGAATTTTTCGCGGTCTGCGTCTGTGCAGCAGAGAAAAAAAGGTTCCTTTTTGCAGGAAAAATATTCTGAATTATTTAAAAATACAGTTCGAATTGTGGATAAATATTATACGAAGATTTGCAGACTGAAAAAAGAATGCCGGAAATTTCGCGATTTCGTAGTGATTTAAGTTGCCTTTTTGCTGTTTCTATTATATAGTAATAGGTATGAAATTATTCGAGGTGGTAGAAAATTGATAAAAGATAATCAAAAGCATTTTAATCGGCTTCAGGTCGTGATTGATGCTTTTGTCATTGCGTTGTCATACATTTTGGCATGGCTGATAAAATTTGAGGGACCTTTTGCGGCGGGCTCCGTAAAGGCGCTGTCATTTCAGCAGTATATGGTTCTTTTGATCGGGATTGTTCCGGGCTTTCTTATTTTGTATTATGCATTTAACCTGTATACACCGAAGCGGATGCAGGGCAGAAGACTGGAGTTTGCCAACATCACAAAAGCCAACACGATTGGAGTATTTCTGGTAATTGGTGCGTTGTACGTTTTGAAACAGCTGGATTATTCGCGAGCAGTTCTTTTTATCTTTTATGTGATCAACATTGTGGCGGAAACGGCTGTCAGAAATATCATCCGGTATATTCTTCGTGATATGCGCAAAAAAGGATACAATCAGAAACATGTCATTTTGGTTGGGTACAGCCGTGCTGCGGAAGAATATATTGACAGAGTGCTTCAGAATCCACAATGGGGCTATACCATACGCGGAATTCTGGATGACAATGTGGAAGCAGGTACAACCTACAAAGGAATTAAAGTAATTGGAAGAATCGCGAATCTGATGGTCATCTTACCGGAGAATCGTCTGGATGAGATTGCGATTACGCTTGGTTTGAGTGAGTATTATCGTCTGGAAGAAATTGTTGCGCTCTGTGAGAAATCGGGAGTGCATACAAAATTTATCCCGGATTATAATAACATCATACCGACAAAGCCTTATACAGAGGATATTTTGGGCCTTCCGGTCATCAATATCCGTCATGTTCCACTGTCGAACACCTTCAATGCGATGGTAAAGCGGCTTATGGATATTGTGGGCTCGGTTTTTGGGATTATTGTGGCATCGCCGCTTATGCTTCTGGTCTGTCTGCTGATTAAGCTGACCTCGCCGGGACCGCTGATTTACAAGCAGGAAAGGGTAGGACTTCACAATAAGACGTTTTGGATGTACAAATTCCGCTCTATGGAAGTGCAGCCCGAGAGTGAGGAAAAGAAAGCATGGACAACCAAAAACGATCCCCGTGTGACGGGCATCGGCAAACTGATGAGAAGAACCAGTATTGATGAACTTCCGCAGTTGTTTAATATTCTGAAAGGTGATATGAGTCTTGTTGGACCAAGACCGGAGAGACCGTTTTTCGTAGAGAAATTCCGGGAGGAAATTCCCAGATATATGGTCAAGCATCAGGTACGTCCTGGATTGACAGGCTGGGCACAGGTCAATGGTTACCGTGGAGATACCTCCATACGAAAACGAATCGAATATGATTTATATTACATTGAGAATTGGACAATCGGACTTGATATCAAAATTATGTTCCTGACAATATTCAAAGGATTTGTAAACAAAAACGCATACTAAATGGGATAAGGGGAAAAAAATGGCTAAACCAGGAAGAAAAAGACGAACATTTTTGTTTGTGTTTGAATTGATTATTTTACTTGTACTTTTAGGCGGACTGTATGTGTATGGACAGATCAGTTCCAGCCTGGACGGCATGAATTCAAAGAAACTTGATATGAATAAGGTTGATATGAATAATCTGGTATCTCCGGAAAATCTGACTGGATTTACCAATATTGCACTGTTTGGTGTAGATTCCCGCGACAACGGAGAAGCTGCGTATGAGGCGGCAAACAGTGATACGATTATCATCGCAAGTATCAACAACGATACAAAGGAGGTTCGCCTTTGTTCCGTATACCGTGATACACTTCTGGTGGTAAATCAGAGTGAGAGTGGTGAGGACAATTATCAGAAATGCAATGCGGCTTTCGCATACGGCGGCGTGGAAGGTGCAATTTCTATGTTGAATACGAATCTTGACCTGAATATTACAGACTATGTGGCTGTTGATTTTAATGCACTGGCGACAGTGATTGACTTGCTTGGCGGTCTGGATATTGAATTGTCAGGGGCAGAGGTGGAGCATATGAATAACTACTGTGTAGAAACCTCTCAGGTAACCGGAAAGAGCTATACACCGATTCCGAGACCGGATGATGATGAATACAGGGATACATATCATCTGAATGGTGTCCAGGCTACTTCTTATGCACGTATCCGTTATACAGCAGGACTTGATTTTGAACGTACCGAGCGTCAGCGTCTTGTCATTCAGAAAATTGTGGAAAAAGCCAAGAAGGCAAGTTTGGCTACTCTGACCGATATTATGGAAGAGGTATTCCCGATGGTTTCCACTTCCTTTTCAAAGGAAGAGATTTTTACGATGGGTGCGGGAATGCTTACGTATAAATTTGGCGAGACAACCGGTTTTCCGTTCAAACATTATGAGTCCAATATGGCAAATAAGGGGTCTGTTGTTATTCCGACAACCCTGGTGGTAAATGTAAAACAGCTTCATTTCTTCTTGTTTAATGACAGTGCATACCAGCCAAGTGAAACGGTAAAACAGAGAAGTGATGTAATCGTAGCGATTACTGGATATGGCTATAACGAAGAGACACGGGAAGTTACCGTAGAAAACAGTAATTCTCCTGAATATGGAAAATACTAGAATGAAGAAGACGGAGGTATCATACCTCCGTCTGTTCTGTCTCTATATGGTGTTTGGGGAAAGAGAAAATGACAGAGAGCGCAAAAGCAAAGGAGAAGGAAAACATGAAAAAGAAAGTAGATGTGATTATTCCTGTATATAAACCGGATGAACGTTTTGCAAAGCTTATGGTGCGTCTGCAAAGACAATCGTATCCGATTCACAGAATTATTTTGATGAACACAGAGGAGTCCTATTGGAAACCTCAGTATGTGGCAGATATGCCGAATGTGGAAGTTCATCATCTGCCAAAGGCTCAGTTTGATCACGGAGGAACACGAAAAGCTGCGGCAGCTATGTCGGATGCAGATATTTTTGTATGCATGACACAGGATGCAGTTCCCTATGACCCAGCTCTTGTGGAACATCTTGTTAACTGTTTTGAACTTGATGGAGTCAAGGCGGTGTACGCTCGCCAGCTTCCGGCGTATGACTGTGATACAATGGAACGCTATACGCGGGAATTTAACTATCCGGCGCAGTCTTTCGTGAAATCCAGATCAGACCTGGAAAAAATGGGAATCAAAACATATTTTTGTTCTAATGTATGTGCAGCTTATGAGAAGGCGGCATATGATGAACTGGGGGGCTTTGTGTCACGGGCGATTTTTAATGAGGATATGATTTATGCGGCGAAAGTGATTCAGGCAGGCTATAAAATTGCATATTCTGCAGAAGCCTGTGTCATACATTCTCATAATTACAATTGTCGTCAGCAGTTTCACAGAAATTTTGATTTGGGAGTTTCCCAGGCACAGCACCCGGAAATTTTTGCAGAAGTACCTTCGGAAGGTGAGGGAATGAAACTGGTCAGAAAGTCAGCCGGATATGCATGGTCTTTGCACAGACCGGATCTGTTGGTGAAATTGTTTTTTCAGAGTGCTTTTAAATATATGGGATATTTTCTGGGAAAACGTTATCAGAAACTTCCAAGAAGTATCATTTTGCACTGTACCATGAACAGAGAATATTGGACATTTCAGAAATAATCTGGTATGATGATTCGGAAAGACGGAAAATCAGATGATTATGCAATGATGTAAGTACAGAAATGTTATTACTGTATAGGAATATGAAGGAGGAAACGTTTATGTGTGGAATCGTAGGCTACATAGGGGAACAGCAGGCAGCACCGATTCTGTTGGAAGGTCTGTCAAAGTTAGAATACCGGGGTTATGACTCAGCCGGAATTGCAGTATATGATGGAAATGAGATCAAAATGGTAAAATCTCGTGGGAAGCTGAAAGTCCTGGAAGAACTCACCCAGGGCGGGATGACGCTGCCGGGATGTGTGGGAATCGGACATACAAGATGGGCAACGCATGGTTCACCGTCAGATATTAATGCACATCCTCATTTTAATAAAAATCACACCATTGCGGTGGTTCATAATGGAATTATTGAAAATTATATGAAGCTTAGAAAGAAGCTGGAAAAAAAGGGATATGTATTCGTTTCTGAGACAGATACGGAGGTGCTTGTACACCTTCTGGATTATTATTACAATGGAAATCCGCTGGAAACCATTACAAAGGTGATGTATCGCTTAGAGGGGTCTTATGCACTCGGCATTATGTTCAAAGATCATCCGGAAGAGGTTTATGCAGTTCGTAAAGACAGTCCTTTGATTGTGGGAAAAAGTGAAGCCGGTAATTTCATCGCATCGGATGTCCCGGCCGTTTTAAAACACACAAGAGACGTATATTTTATTGATAATCAGGAAATGGTAAAACTGACAAAGGATTCTCTGACGTTTTATAACATCGATGAGGAGGAGATTTCCGTAGAGCCGACTCATATTGAATGGGATATTACAGCAGCAGAAAAAGGCGGCTATGAATATTTTATGCTCAAAGAAATCTATGAACAGCCGAAAGCGGTCGCCGATACTCTGAATCCACGTCTGAAAAACAATGATATTGTGATTGAAGAGCTGGGAATGACAGATGAGGAGATTCGTAACATCAAAAAAATTTTTATTATTGGATGCGGATCGGCTTATCATACAGGAGTTACTGCCAAATATGTGATTGAGGGACTGGCGAGAATTCCGGTAGAGGTGGATCTTGCATCGGAATTCCGTTACCGTAATCCTATTTTTGAACCTGGAACTCTGGTGATTGTAATCAGTCAGTCTGGTGAAACAGCAGATACTCTGGCGGCACTTCGAGAGGCAAAGGCAAATGGTGTAAAGACGCTTGGAATTGTAAATGTTGTGGGAAGCTCGATTGCACGTGAGGCAGATGCGGTGATGTATACCTGGGCAGGACCGGAGATTGCGGTAGCGACCACTAAGGCCTACAGCACACAGCTGATTGCAGAATATCTGCTTGCCATGAAATTTGCCAGAGTGCGTGATGTGCTTTCGCAGGAAGAGATGGAAGGTATGATTGAAGACTTGAAGAAACTTCCGGAGCAGATTGAATTTCTGTTGGGAAATAAAGAGAAGATTCAGCATTTTGCCAACCGTTATCTTGCCACAGAGCATGTATTCTTTATCGGAAGAGGAATTGATTATGCAATTTCTCTGGAGGGTTCGCTGAAACTGAAAGAAATTTCCTATATTCACTCTGAGGCTTATGCGGCGGGAGAGTTGAAACATGGAACGATTTCTCTGATTGAAGAAGATACCCTGGTCACTGCTGTGATTACACAGAAGGAGCTGTATAAAAAGACTTTGAGTAATGTACAGGAAGTTCGCACAAGAGGAGCTTTCGTATTGGCTGTGACAAATACGGGCAATACTGAGGTAGAGAAGAGTGCGGATTATGTGATCTATCTTCCGGAAACAAACAAATATTTTACAAACTCGCTTGCAGTCATTCCGCTTCAGCTGTTTTCTTATTATGTATCTCTTGGAAAAGGGCTGGATGTGGATAAGCCGAGGAATCTTGCGAAATCCGTTACGGTAGAATAGGCAAATAATTTTTCCCTTTCACAATTTGTTTCATGGTTTATCACAAATTAAACACAATTGCCTGTTAGACTTTAGGCATAGTTAAGAAAGACGTTTGAGTAATTAAGAAATATGAAAGGGGAAAATGAATATGGATAACAATTTTGGATATGAAGATCCTGGGAAAGATTCAGGAGAAAATAATCATCGAACTTACGATTTTTATGAGGTAAACAGACAGCCAACCATGACACCGCCTCCGGAAGACACAGATCATAAACCGCACAAAATAAAAAAATCAGATTCTGGTCTTGGAAAAAAATTTGGAATTACAATTACTATGGCACTTGTGTTTGGACTTGTGGCAGGACTTGTATTTCAGGGAGTCAATCTGGTCAGCAGTAAGGTGTTTGGAACGAAGAAAAATGCAACGATAGAAAATGTGCAGATGGTTCCGAGCAGCTCTGATACGAATAGCAATGGAAGTACAACGGCTTCTTCTGTGTCTGCCACTTCTTTGTCTGTAGCAGATATTGCGAAAAACGCAATGCCTTCTGTTGTAGCAATCACTGCTGTCAGCGTGCAGGAAGTTCAGAGTTTCTTTGGAGGAACACAGGAATATGAAGGTGTAGGAAGCGGTTCCGGTATTATTATTGGACAAAACGACGATGAACTTTTGATTGCAACAAACAATCATGTAGTAGAGGGTGCCAAGAATCTGAGTGTAAGCTTTTACGGCGATGAGATTGATGCCTCTGCATTGAACAGTCAGAGTGCCCAGTATGGACAGAACATGGAGGAAGTTGCCCAAGAGTATGCAAAGAATTCTGTATCCGCTCAGATTAAAGGTACAGACGCAGATAATGATCTGGCAGTCATTGCTGTTCAGAAAACAGATGTACCGGATGATACAATGGAGCAGATTAAAATTGCTTCCATGGGATCTTCCAATGATTTGGTAGTTGGAGAACAGGTTGTGGCAATCGGTAATGCCCTCGGCTATGGGCAGTCAGTAACTTCTGGTTATGTCAGTGCACTTGACAGAACGATTGATACAGACGGCTCTAGCACTGCAAGTGGTCTGATTCAGACAGATGCAGCCATTAACCCTGGAAACAGTGGCGGTGCACTGTTGAATATGAATGGAGAAGTGATAGGAATCAATTCTGCTAAATTTGCCGATGAGACAGTCGAAGGTATGGGATTTGCAATTCCGGTAGCGACTGCGCAGCCGATTCTGGATGATTTGATGAGCCGTGAGACGAGATCAAAGGTAAGTGAGGACAAAGCTGCATACATTGGAATTTCCTGCAAAGAAGTATCGGCAGAAGTATCCCAGATGTACGGAATTCCTACAGGTGTATTTGTTGCTGAGGTGACAAAAGGTGGTCCGGCAGAAGCAGCGGGTATCCAGTCTGGTGATATCGTTACCAAGATTGATGGAACAAAGATTACTTCTTACAGTGAACTGACAGAGCAGCTTGCATATTATGCAGCTGGTGAGACAATTGATTTTGTGGTACAGCGTGCAGACGGCGGTGAGTATAAAGATGTTACCGTTACTGTCACATTAGGTTCCAAGAAAGACGCACAGTAAATAAAACGCCCAGTCCGTTACTGTTCACAGTAACATAAAATACTGATATTTGACAAAAGGACTCTTGAATTTATATAGGAAATGTGTTATTCTGTGTGTAAATAAAAGAGGATTCTTCAGGGCGGGGCGTAATTCCCCACCGGCGGTATAGTCCGCGAGCGCGCAGGCGTTGATTTGGTGCAATTCCAAAACCGACAGTATAGTCTGGATGGGAGAAGAAAGATAAGAGATTTTGATGATGTAAGAGGCCCTGAGTTTTATGACTCAGGGTTTTTTGTTAAGAAAATTTTCATATCCGTATTCTGGCATAAAGAATCTCCTTTTATTGCGTAGGCTGAAAAAAGATCAGCCGATACCAATAGGAAGGAAAAGGAGCGAGAGAAAATGAGTGAACAAGTATTAAGAAGAGGCAACGTTGCAGAGAAAAGCAAAGTGAGGACACTGGCGCAGATTGCGATGCTGGGAGCAGTAGCGACTGTGCTGATGCTGTTTGAATTTCCGATTCCGTTTATTGCACCGCCATTTTACGAGATGGACTTCAGTGAGGTTCCTGTTCTGGTAGGCGCTTTTGCGATGGGACCTGTAGCTGGAATTGCGATTGAGGCGATTAAGATTTTGCTGAACTTTGTAATCAATGGAACAATCACTGCAGGAGTTGGAGAACTGGCGAACTTTATTTTTGGATGTGCATTTCTGCTTCCGGCAGCTTTGATTTACAGAAAAAATAAGACCAGAAAAAATGCAATCATCGGAATGGCAATTGGAACAGTTGTCATGACCGTGGCAGCGTGCATCATCAATGCGCTGGTATTACTTCCGGCGTACGGAGCAGCTTTCGGAATGCCGGTCGATGCATTTGTACAGATGGGAACATCCATCAACAAAGCAATTGACAGTCTGTTTACTTTTGCAGTGCTGGCAGTTGGACCATTTAATCTGATCAAAGGCATTGCAGTGAGTGCAATCGTACTGCTGATTTATAAGAGAATCCGTGTGATTTTAAAAGGTGATTTATAAATAAAATGATTACAGTGTCAAAAGGTATTCTCCACGTCATGCTTGCATGTAAGTGGAGATATACCTTATTGACACGCCCACACATGAGCAAGAAGTGGGGCGGGGGCCCCATAGATTGCGAATGCGGGGGCAGGATTGTGGAAG
>JALFVM010000161.1 GCA_022787145.1 Lachnospiraceae bacterium
CTTCCACAATCCTGCCCCCGCATTCGCAATCTATGGGGCCCCCGCCCCACTTCTTGCTCATGTGTGGGCGTGTCAATAAGGTATATCTCCACTTACATGCAAGCATGACGTGGAGAATACCTTTTGACACTGTAATCATATTATAGAGTCATACGCCTGCCTCTGTCAAAATCATTTTCCAAAACAGCTGTATCACATAAAAAACTGCTGCACGCACAGCTTTCTGTGTCACACAGCAGTTTTTTTATCTCAGTCATAGAAAACTCTCAATTCTTCAAGTGGTGAGCATCAACAAATTTATCTCAGTGGGAGTCCAATTTCCAACAAACGCTCCGCGAGGATGTGCAGAACAGCAACTTATTTGTCATCCAGCTTCAAAACACTCATAAATGCCTTCTGTGGAATCTCTACATTTCCCACCTGGCGCATACGCTTCTTACCTTCCTTCTGTTTCTCAAGAAGTTTCTTCTTACGGCTGATATCACCACCGTAACATTTTGCCAGGACATCCTTACGCATCGCTTTTACTGTTTCACGCGCAATGATCTTGCTTCCGATTGCCGCCTGAATCGGAATCTCAAACAGCTGTCTCGGAATCTCTTCTTTCAGACGCTCGCACATTCTGCGTCCTCGGTCGTAGGCGCTGTCAGCATGTACAATAAAGGAAAGTGCATCGACCTCTTCTTTATTCACCAGAATATCAAGCTTCACAAGGCTGCTTCGCTCATAGCCATCCAACTCATAATCCAAAGAAGCATAGCCTCTTGATCTGGATTTCAGCGCATCGAAGAAATCATAGATAATCTCATTCAGAGGAAGGCGATATTTCAAAAGAGCTCTCGTCTCCTCCATATATTCCATTCCTTCATACTGACCGCGGCGTTCCTGGCAAAGTTCCATAATCGAGCCGATGAATTCTGTCGTCACCATGATTTCTGCCTTGACCATCGGTTCTTCCATGTAGTCAATTTCTGCCGGATCCGGCAGGTTGGACGGGTTTGTCAGTTCAATCATCTCACCATTCGTTTTATAAACCTTATAAATAACACCCGGAGCTGTCGTTACAAGATCCAGATTGTATTCTCTCTCCAGACGCTCCTGTATAATTTCCAGATGCAACAGACCAAGGAAACCGCAGCGAAATCCAAATCCCAGTGCCACCGATGTCTCAGGCTCATAAAACAAAGAGGCATCATTTAACTGTAGCTTTTCCAGCGCATCACGCAAATCCTGATATTTTGCACCGTCAGCAGGATAAAGTCCGCAGTAAACCATCGAATTTACCTTTTTGTAACCCGGAAGAGGTTTGTCACACGGACGGGAGTTATCGGTAATCGTATCTCCCACACGGGTATCTGCTACATTTTTGATACTGGCTGTAATGTAGCCTACCATTCCGGCGCTCAGTTCATCACACGGAATAAACTGACCGGCTCCAAAATATCCGACCTCCACAACTTCCTCGACCGCTCCAGTCGCCATCATACGAATCGGTGTTCCCTTTTTGACCGTTCCTTCTTTGATTCGGCAAAAGACAATGACACCTCGATAAGAATCGTACACAGAATCAAAAATCAATGCCTGAAGCGGAGCTTTTGGATCTCCATGCGGTGCAGGAATCTTATGAACAATCGCTTCGAGCACATCCTCCACATTCTGTCCTGTCTTAGCGGAAATCTGTGGTGCATCCTCCGCCTCAATTCCAATGACATCCTCAATCTCATGGATGACACGCTGCGGGTCTGCACTCGGCAAATCAATTTTGTTGATGACAGGAAGGACATCCAGATCATGGTCGAGTGCCAGATATACATTTGCCAGTGTCTGTGCCTCAATTCCCTGGGCAGCATCCACCACAAGGATGGCGCCATCGCAGGCTGCAAGGCTTCGAGATACCTCGTAATTAAAATCGACATGTCCCGGGGTATCGATCAGATTGAACGTATATTCCTCTCCATCTTTCGCCTTGTAGATAATACGAACGGCCTGAGACTTAATCGTGATTCCGCGTTCTCTCTCAAGCTCCATGTTGTCCAAAACCTGTGCCTGCATCTCACGCTCCGTCAAAAGCCCTGTCATCTCAATAATGCGGTCTGCCAGAGTAGACTTTCCATGATCGATATGTGCAATAATACAAAAATTACGAATTTTACTTTGATCTATATTTGCCATGTATTTCCTCCATGTTCCTTTGTTTCTCAAGAAAATCGGCATAAAAAATGCCTTATCTTATCTATTATAACAGGGATTTTTCCATTTGTCATTGGCCTTTTAAGACTTTGTTTAAAATCCAGGACAATGGAATCATGGCATTTTTCGCTTCTTCCACCGTGTTTGTCTGAGCTCCGACCTCAATCAGGGCTGCTCTCGGCTTCAAATGAAGATTATAACGAAGACTGGACAGATACACGGCTCTGCAAAGTCCGGGAAAATATTCTTTGGAAACCAGCTCCATCTGAAAAGAAAAGGCCAGATTCTCTGCAATATTCGGATTCGGGAGATATGCAATCGCACCATTTTGCGCACTGTAGCTGAGTCCGTTAAAAAACATAATCTGTGCAGTAGGCTTTCCATTTACTTCTGTCACCAGGTGCCTGTCTTCCGCGACACCATCCCGATGCAGATCAATGACCACTTCCACCGACGGATGTTCCTCCAACACCTGCTCCACAGTTTCCCGTGCATAGTCATAGGCACTGCTTCGGTCTATTGCTCCATTTACCACATCGAAGGTATCTGTCACATGAATGACGCCAAATCCGTAGTTTTCCTGCAATAAAGAACACAAAACCTCCCCTACGCCAACTACCGTATCCTCCGGATTTCCTGCTCTGGAATCCGCATAAGTTTCCTGCGAATGACTGTGATAGATCAAAATCTGAGGACTTTCCTGATCGTCAGACAGACGCATCTCCCGCCCCATCAGCGACTCTGCATTGATTAGATCACTGCCGGCAACCGTATTGGGATCTACAATAAAAAAATTGCCAAGAAGATATTCATAATTTTCCAGCTTCTCTCTCGGTATCTCTTCTAACAGGGGAAATTCTGCCACAGTCTCCTGTGCTTCTTCTTGCACTTCTTCCTGCGGCATTTCTTCCTCTTCTTTTTCCTGCGTTTTTGTCTGTTTTTCCTCCTGCTGCTTCTGGTCATTTTCCTCTGCAACCTGTTCTTCCAGATATACCTGATTCGCTTCCAAAATAGCCGCATAGGTCTGTTCATCCTCAGTCAGAGGTTCCTGTTTTTCCTTTCCCTGACAATAGGCAAGCAGAGGAATGATCTCTGTCAGAAATCCACGACTGCAATCTTGTTCTTTCCGAACAGAAACACTCATCAAAAAACGCATTGTCAGCATCCCTATCATGCACAGGCAAAGCAGTATACAAATGGCTTTCTGCCCTTTTGTCACCAGATCACCTCTCCCAGACGTGCCTTTCCTCTATTCATATGACAGCAAAACGGTTATTATACCTGACGAAAAGCCAGGTTCAACCCCTCGGAAATGGTAAAACTGAGTCGTTTGATCGTCTCATCCACATCTTTTGGTGTCACAAACATCTGATTGAGATTCGGCGCAATCATCTCATCCAGAAATTCACGCTGCTCCTGCTCTTCGAGCGCATCCAGAAGATGCTCCATCGCATCATGAACAATCGTCGCTGCATCCACTACGGTCGGGATTCCAATTCCAATGACTCTTATCCCCAAAGTTTCCTCGTTTAATCCCTCCCGGTGATTTCCCACACCGGATCCCGGATTGATTCCCGCATTGGTAATTTGAATTGTCCTGTTCAATCGTTTCGTACTGCGCGCTGCCAGAGCATCCACAGCAATCACCACATCCGGTTTTGTCTCCTGAATAATCCCCTGTACAATCTCAAGCGTCTCCATTCCCGTCTGCGCCATCACGCCCGGCACGATTGCACTGACCATGATACTGGTATCGTCCTCCAGAAGATCACGGCCATATTCCCGGATTACATGCCTTGTAATATGAAGATTGTCCACCACTTTCGGCCCCAGCGCATCTGGTGTCACCTGATGATTTCCCAGCCCGACCACAAGCACGGACTCCGTTTTTTTCGATGGAAGAAGTTCCAGAATATGATGCGCAATTTCCTCTGAAATTTCTTTGTGGTATTCCTCATCCGGTACAGACATATTCGGTGCCTCGATCGTAATATACGTTCCCTGTGGTTTTCCCATCGTCTTTGCCCCATTCTCCGTCTCAATCCTTACCACAGTTGTTCGTATTTCTTTTTCTTCATTGTAGTTTTCACGAACAAAAACACCTCTGATCTTGATGTCCTTTTCATCAAAACGTTCCCTTGCCTCCAGCGCCAGATCTGTCCGTACTTTGTAATTTCTAAACATATGCACCCTCCGCGATTTTACTGTTTTTCTTATTTTTTCTCATTTTCTTGGATTTTATGTATTGACAGACCGGCATCAATATAATAAAATGTATAAGCATGTTCTATTGGGATGCCCGTGTCTGTTCCAATAGAAATTAACGAATAATAACAAAAAGCCCTTATAAACGAAAAAACAATTGATATTTTATTTGGAGGTGTACGAAGTTGGCTAACATTAAATCCGCAAAAAAAAGAATCCTGGTTACAAAAACAAAAACTGCCCGAAACAAATCTATCAGATCTGCAGTAAAAACTTCTATCAAAAAAGTTGAGGCTGCTGTTGCAAAGAAAGATAAGGTTGCTGCTGTTGATGCATTAGCTGCTGCTACAAAAACAATCAGCAAAGCTTCATCCAAAGGTGTTTATCATAAAAACAACGCTGCCAGAAAAGTTTCTCGTTTAGCTAAAATGGTTAACGAGCTGGCATAATCATAAATATTATAAATTTCCATATAACAAAAAACAGCCCTACCGTCATGGGGCTGTTTTTTGTCTGTTCTTTTTCATCGGCTGTACTGGACAATCAGAAGTTCTACACTCAGCCTGTCCTCCAGTTTTCCTGTCTTCACTGCCTCTTCATATTCTATGCAGTCCTCCACCGCCTTGCGAAGTTCTTCCACAGAGTAGCGTCTGGCACAATGGATCGTATTTTTAACAGCAAACAAAGGCAGACCAAGCCTGCTTCCCAATTCGCTTTGACCCATTCCATCCGCAAGCATTTCTTTTGTCTGAAGAAGCTGGTTGAACTGTCTCGCAATCAGAAAAAGAATACGCATCGGGGGTTCCTTCAATGCCAGAAGATCATAATAAAGCTGCAGCGCCTTCTCCTGCTGTTTGTCTGTCACAGCACGCACCATCTCAAAGATTTTATTTGTGATCTGAGCACTGCACACCGCAAGGATATCTTCCCGTGTGATGACGTCACGCCCAATCGTATAGGACAAAAGTTTCTCCAACTCCATCGTAATCCGGCTCATATCCGTTCCTGTCATGGTAAGAAACAATTCCATATCACGCTGTGTAATCTTTTTTTGCTCTTTTCCCATCCGGCCAAGTATCCATGTTGTAAGTGTCTTGATATCCTGAACAGCAAACTCGCCAATCCTTCCGACTTTCTTTACCGCCTTAAACATACGGCCTCGCTTATCAACCTCTTCCTCCACAAACACCATACACAGGTAATCCGGCAATCCCTCACTGATATAATCTGCCAGTTCGTCACATTTATTTTTAAAAACACCGGTATTTTGCAGCATAATCACTCTTCGCTCCGCAAAAAACGGCATCGTCTCAGCCAGATCAATGATTTCCTTTACATTGATATTTTTGCCTTCATAAAACGCGGTATTCATCGTATCGTCCTGCGGCATTAGCGCCTTCAAAAGTTTCTGGCGATACTGCTGCTTCAGATAACCCTCCTCTCCATAAAGAAGATAGACTTGTTTGAAATTTCCGGTTTTGATGTCTTCCTGAATATTTTTCACATGCTTACCTCAATTCATTTCATTTATGCATTATCTTAACACGCTTTTTATCATGAAGCAATGAAATGATTACAGTGTCAAAAGGTATTCTCCACGTCATGCTTGCATGTAAGTGGAGATATACCTTATTGACACGCCCACACATGAGCAAGAAGTGGGGCGGGGGCCCCATAGATTGCGAATGCGGGGGCAGGATTGTGGAAG
>JALFVM010000162.1 GCA_022787145.1 Lachnospiraceae bacterium
AACATTTATACATAAAACTACCTCTAGCGAATTATTTTATAGTAAAAAGTATAGCACCCAAGGCAGTTTTTGTAAATATAAATATATATTTATATATATTTTATATTATTAAATACTTTTATCGAAACAGTTGATTTACCCCGGTGACCGTGTGATTTTCCGCACGATGATGCCGGCCGATAAGCCGCGGAATGTGTCACTGACGATACATGGTCATTTGTGGAAGGAACAGCCAAAAGATCCGTTTTCCAGAGAAATCCCTCTTCAGGGAGGTATCAGCGTCGGAAATCGTTTTGATATGGAGCTGAAGGACGGGGCTTCCTGTCCGGGAGATTATCTGTATCGTTCCGGAAGCTTTGGCTGGGATGTGGAGTCCGGTATGTGGGGAATCTTTCGTGTTATGAAGCATTCTGTTCGAAAACGATGCAGAAAAATGTGCAGATTCTTTTTTGGAGCATAGCTTTATAAATATATTAAGAAAATCTTTCGTTGACTTGGAAATTCTATAGGTGTACTGTTAAGAAAAAGGAAAAAAGCAATTGCGGGAGGATTTGTGTGAAGAAAGAACAGACAGGTGGAAAAAAGCAAAAAAACAGAAAAGTTCTGTGGATATCTCTGGCAGCCGTCGGAGTACTGGCAATCGCAGGCGGATTTCTGATCCGGGAACTCCGCCTCGAAAAGCCGGATGAACTTCTGGTTACTTATATGAATCACATTCCAAAGCAGGAATATGAGCAGATGTATGCGATGATCGATGCAGAAGCATCGGGAAATATCAGCAAAGAAGATTTTATCAATCGTAATTCGGCCATTTATGAGGGCATTGAAATCCAGAATATGACTGTACAAGTTACGGATTATAACAAAACGCAGGGAATTGTGTCTTATCAGACTTCGTTTGATACGGCTGCCGGTGAGATCAGTTTTGAGAATGATGCTCTGTTTGTGAGAGGAAAGGATGGATATGAACTGGTTTGGAAAGACTCTCTGATTTTTCCGGAGCTGACTTCCGAAGACAAAGTGCGCGTTACGGTTAAGGAGGCAGAGCGCGGAGAGATTCAGGACAGAGATGGACGTGTGCTGGCCGGGAAAGGTGTTGCCTCTTCGGTGGGAATTGTTCCAGGGAAGCTTGAAAATCGTGACAGTGCTGTGAAACAGATTGCACAGCTTCTTGAGATGCAGCCGGAAGATGTTGAGACAAAGCTATCGGCATCATGGGTGACGGATGATTCGTTTGTCCCTCTTAAGACGGTTACCAAGGTGGAGGAAGTTGCGCTGATGTCAATGACTGTTGGAGAAAGTCTGATTCAGGAAAAAGAACGGCAAGACAAACTTTTGGAAATCCCTGGTGTGATGATTACGGATACACCGGTGCGGAAATATCCGCTCGGCGAGGCAGCCGCGCATCTGGTCGGTTATGTGCAGAACGTGACAGCGGAAGATCTGGAGGAACACAAAGGAGAAGGCTATACGTCAAACAGTGTCATCGGAAGAAGCGGTATGGAGAGTCTGTTTGAGAAAGAGCTGAAAGGCAGCAATGGATGCAGGATCTACATCGTGGATGCAGAAGGAAACGAGAAGAAGGAACTGGCCTATGTGCCGGTAAAGAATGGAACGGACATCAAGCTTACAATTGATGCCGACCTTCAGACGGAATTATATCAGCAGTACAAAGACGACAAAAGCTGCTCCGTGGCGATGAATCCTTATACAGGAGAAGTTCTGGCGCTTGTGAGTACGCCGGCTTATGACAACAATGACTTTATCATCGGTCTGTCTGACGAACAGTGGACTGCACTGAATGAGGATGAAAACAAGCCGATGTACAATCGATTTCGCCAGGTCTGGTGTCCCGGTTCTACCTTTAAGCCAATCATTGCAGCCATTGGCCTGGAGACAGGAGCTATTGATCCTGCAAAAGATTATGGAACGGAGGGAACGAGCTGGCAGAAGGATGATTCCTGGGGCGGCTATTATGTCACAACGCTTCACGAATACGAGCCGGTCACTCTGGAGAATGCATTGATTTACTCTGACAATATTTATTTTGCAAAGGCGGCCTTAAATATTGGCGCGGAAAATCTTATGAATGCTCTGAAAGAATTGGGGTTTGGTGAGAAACTGCCTTTTGAGATTCAGATGTCAGAAGCACAGTACTCCAACACCGATACAATCGAGACCGAGATTCAGCTGGCGGACAGCGGTTATGGGCAGGGACAGATTCTTATTAATCCGCTGCATCTGGCATGTCTGTATTCTGCGTTTTGTAATGAAGGTAACGTCATCAAGCCGTATCTCGTTTACCAAAAGGAAGCAGAACCGGAGTATTGGATGGAGGAAGCCTTTTCTGCCAATACGGCCAATACGGTGCTGGAAGGATTAAAAAAAGTCATCAGTGATCCAAACGGAACCGGATCTGAGGCGCATCGGGAGGATGTAGTGTTGGCAGGAAAGACTGGAACAGCAGAAGTAAAGGCGTCCCAGGAGGATACCTCCGGTACGGAGCTTGGCTGGTTTGCCGTGATGACTCCGGAGAAAGAGACAAAATCTCCGATTCTGATGGTCAACATGGTTGAGGATGTAAAAGACCGGGGCGGAAGCGGCTATGTGGTCGGGAAAGACAAACAGATATTGGATAACTGGTTTGAGAATCATTAAAAAGGAATTGATGTCGGTTTTCTGGGAAACATAGCAGTGGTAGGAAATTTTTTAAAAAGGGATGAGGAATTTGATGCAGAAATATAATCGTATATTTGTAATCGTTATGGACTCTCTGGGAGTCGGAGCTATGAAAGATTCAAAGGAATTCGGGGATGTGGGCGTGAATACACTGCAGCACATTTCCGAGTCGGTGGATACGTTTGAGATTCCCAATTTACAGAAGCTGGGTCTGGCAAATCTGTGTACGCTTCGCCAGGTAAAACCCCAAGAAAGACCGATGGCTTACTACACAAAGCTAAATGAGAGAAGTAAAGGCAAAGACACTATGACCGGCCATTGGGAGATGATGGGACTGGAGGTAAAAAAGCCTTTCAAAACCTTTTCAGAAAACGGATTTCCGCCAGAGTTGATCAAGGAGCTGGAAAGACGAACCGGAAGAAAAGTGATTGGCAATAAAAGTGCAAGCGGAACGGAGATTCTGGAGGAGCTTGCGGAGGAAGAAATTGCGACAGGACACATGATCGTGTATACATCTGCAGATTCGGTGCTGCAGATTTGCGGCAATGAGGAGACCTTTGGTCTGGAGGAACTTTATCGCTGCTGTGAGATTGCGAGAGAAATCACCATGAAGGATGAGTGGAAAGTTGGCAGAGTGATTGCCAGACCTTATGTGGGAAAGAAGAAAGGTGAATTTAAGAGAACCAGCAACCGTCATGATTATGCGCTGAAGCCATTCGGAAAAACAGCGTTGAATGCCTTGAAGGATGCCGGACTGGATGTGATTTCCGTCGGAAAAATTAAAGACATTTTTGATGGAGAGGGTATCACGCAGGCTTTTAAATCCAAAAGCTCTGTGCATGGGATGGAGCAGACTATCGAAATTGCAAAGGAGACGTTTCATGGATTGTGTTTTGTCAATCTGGTGGATTTTGATGCGCTGTGGGGACATAGAAGAGATCCGCAGGGGTATGCCCGTGAGATTGAAAAATTTGATGTGAATCTTGGCGTGCTGCTTGGGCTCCTGAAAGAGGATGACCTGCTGATTATCACGGCAGATCACGGAAACGATCCCACCTATACGGGAACCGATCATACGCGGGAGAAAGTACCGTTTCTGGCATATTCGCCTTCCATGAAAGAAAGCGGAGCACTGGAGGAATGCGATACCTTTGCGGTTGTAGGTGCGACGGTAGCAGATAATTTTGGAGTGGCTATGCCAGAAAATACAATCGGAAACTCTCTTCTGGAAAAATTAAAATAATTACCAAAATGTATGGTGATTAGTGTACTGGCACATTCATATAATACGGCAGATGTTTTGGGAACTACGAACCGGGAATTATTTGCATCCAATCATGCGGATATGACAGAAGTTTTTGAAAGAAATGTAGATTCAGAGGATAACGAAGAGATAAAAACAATGATGGGAAAAATATCTTCGGAACTGACCGCATATGTTCCTGGCGATTACCTGATGACGGATGATAAGGCACCTGTGGAATTGCTGGGGATGAAAGTCATAGATGAACTGATTCAGGATGAAATTGCATATTATAAGCAGATTTATAAAGATGGTGGTTTGAAGGCTCTTTTGAGAATGTTGCAATAAGGTACATAAATAATTGGAAGGAGAAATGTGTGTATGAGCAATCGTTTGAAAAATGAAAAAAGTCCGTATCTTCTGCAGCATGCAGACAATCCTGTAGACTGGTATCCATGGGGAGAAGAAGCTTTTGAAAAGGCGAGGCGGGAGGATAAGCCTGTTTTTCTGAGCATTGGCTACAGTACCTGTCACTGGTGTCATGTCATGGCGCATGAAAGTTTTGAAAATGAAGAAATTGCAGGCATTCTCAACCAGTATTTTGTGGCTGTGAAAGTGGATAGGGAGGAGCGACCGGATATTGACAGTGTTTATATGGCCGTATGCCAGGCAATGACGGGAAGTGGCGGATGGCCCATGAGCATTTTTATGACACCAGATCAGAAACCATTTTATGCCTGTACGTATGTCCCTCCTGCTGCACGCTATGGAATGATGGGATTTCGTGAACTTCTCCTGGTGATTGCAGACCGATGGGAAAAGAAACGGTCAGAGCTTTTGAAATCTGCTGATCTGATTCTTACCCATCTTACATCTGAAAACAGTCAAGGAGAAGGAAACATAGATACTGATCTGCCCCGCCAGGCGGCAAATTTTTTTGCACAGAGCTTTGATAAACAGTGTGGTGGATTTGGCAATGCACCAAAATTTCCGACACCGCATAATCTGATTTTTCTTACTTTATATTCTGTTCTTTATCGTGAGAAGAATGCCTTTGAGCAGGTGAAGGTGACGTTGGAAAAAATGAGGCGCGGGGGAATTTTCGACCAGATTGGATATGGCTTTTCCAGATATTCGACCGATCGATATTTTCTGGTTCCTCATTTTGAGAAGATGCTTTACGATAATGCGCTGCTGATTCTGGCGTATGCCATTGCTTATCAAGTGTCCGGAGAACGTATGTTTCTTGATACGGCAGAAAAGACTGCCGCGTATGTTTTTCAGGAAATGACAGGTTCTCAGGGAGAATTTTATTCTGCGCAGGATGCTGACAGCGAGGGTCAGGAAGGCAGATTTTATTTCTGGGAGTACAAAGAAATCATGCAAGTGCTCGGAGAAGAGGCAGGTAAAAAATTCTGTTGTCATTTCGGAATCGTGGAGGATGGTGTGTTTGAGGGAAAGAACATTCCAAATCTGCTGAGTGGGAATGCAATCTCAGATGAATTTGAGCAGGAGAGAAGGACTCTGTATGAATATCGAAAATCACGTGCACCGCTTCATCTGGATGATAAAGTTCTCACGGCATGGAATTCTCTGATGATCTGTGCACTGGCGGTGCTTTACCGGGTAACAGGAAACAATCGTTATCTTCTGGCCGCAGAGAAAAATCAGCAATTTATAGAACGATATCTTGTGAAAGAAAATCTTCTCTATGTAAGCTGCAGAGACCAGAAACATTCGGTTAACGGTTTTCTGGATGATTATGCTTATTATGGGGCTGCACTGCTTTGTCTGTATGAGGCTTCCTCAAAAGAAGTTTATCTGGAACGTGCAAGAGACATTTTAGAAGAAACCCGGCAGCAGTTTGCGGATAAAAAGAATGGCGGATATTTTCTGTATGGAACAAAAAATGACAGTCTGATCACAAAGCCGAAGGAAACGTATGACGGAGCTATGCCGAGCGGAAATTCTGTCATGGCGTACAATCTTGTGAGATTCTCTCAACTGGAAGAGAGTATGGAAAACAACAGAAGGGCACAGCAGCAGCTTGCCTTTTTGTCAGAAGAAGCGAAAAAGTATCCGGCAGGCTATACGCTGTTTCAGACAGCCCTGCTTTTGTATCTGTATCCGCCTGAGAAAATCACGGTTGTTTTGGCCGGAGAAGAGCCAGAGAAAGTTCTGGTGTCTCTTTCTCTTTATGCGGATGTGAGAATTTTGACAGAACCCACAGACGAATATGCCCTTATCAATGGAAAAACAACATATTATGTATGCAAAGATTATACCTGCCTTCCACCATCGAATGAGATGCCTTCCAGAGATTATTCGTGAGGGAGAGGGTGGGAAGATCCCCTGATAGCGGAAGAAAGAATCAAAGAATGTCTTCGTTACTGTTCACACGAAACAATCCGTAATCAAGGTTTTGACACCTAAATCATGATATAATATTTATTTTAGAAGGAGGGAACGGTTTTGAGCAAACAGATTTTATTGATTAATGATATGGCTGGATATGGCAAGGTGGCGTTATCTGCAATGATACCGGTATTGTCACATATGAGACATAATATTTACAATCTTCCAACAGCGTTAGTATCCAATACGTTGGACTATGGGAAATTTGAGATTTTGGAGACAACAGACTATATGGAACATACCATTCAGGTATGGGAGAAACTGGGTTTTTCTTTTGATGCAGTCTCTACCGGTTTTATCGTTTCGGAAGAGCAGGCAAAGCTTATAGCAGAATTTTGCAGACAGCAGAGAGAGAAAGGAACAGCAATCTTTGTCGATCCGATTATGGGAGATGAAGGAAAACTTTATAATGGCATTACGGAAAAAACGATTTCTCATATGAGAGAATTAGTCCGGGTGTCTGATTATATGGTGCCTAATTATACAGAGGCGGCATGTCTTGCAGATGTTGCTTATCAGGAACAGGGGATGACAGAAGAAGAAGCAGACGTTTTGATCGAAAAATTGCTGGCAATCGGTGCGAAATCCATTGCAGTTACGAGCGCACGGATTAATCAGCAGGAGTGTGTACTTGTATATGATAATCAGAAAAAGGAAAGGGCAATCCTTCCATTTACCAGTATTCCGGTGCGTTTTCCAGGAACGGGAGATATTTTTTCGGCTGTCTTCATGGGAAAAATACTGGAAGGAAAGGATATTGTAGAAAGTGCGCAGAAAGCAATGACAGCGACGAAAGCGATGATTGAGATCAATCAGGATAATGCAGATAAATTTAAGGGAATTCCAATCGAAAGCTGCCTGGAGGTGATTGATGGATGAGAAGACCAAAGATTCGGATTACGTTGATTGACCAGAAGGGAACGACAGGATGTCATCGGGGACATAAAATAGGAGAAACCTTTGATTTTGATACCGAGAGAGGAAATCTGTGTCCGATGGCGATGCATGTTGCATTTCCGTATGTGGATATTTTGCGATACGGTGGAGAAATACCGGGGCAGGAAAAAGGAACGGCAGTCTTTGCCTGTCCGGATGTGGATACGCTGAATGTATTCAAAATAGAACGAATTGAAGAAGAATAATTATATTGGGAGGATAAAGATGGAACTTTCTTTATTTTTTAAGAGTATCATAGAACAGGATCGCTGCGCGGTGGTGATCTGCAATCTGGAGCATAAGATTATTTATATGAACCCGGCAGCTGTGACTTCCTATGCAAAAAGAGGAGGGGCTGCCTTAGTGGGAAAAAGCCTTCTTGATTGTCACAATGCAGAGTCCTGTGAGAAAATTCATAAGGTTGTGGATTGGTTTGCCGAGAGTAAAGATCATAATGTAATTTATACATTTCACAATGAGAAGCAGAATAAGGATGTCTATATGGTCGCTCTTCGCAAAGAGGACGGCGAATTGATTGGATATTACGAGAAGCATGAATATCGCAATCGGGAGACGGAAAAATTTTATAATTTCGAAAAATAAACAAAAAGGAGCAGTTCCTGCTATTGGACTGCTCCTTCTTTTATGGTGGAGACGGAACTGCGCTCCACAAGTTCTACATCTAAGATTACATTTTCACTGGGCTTGTCGGGTTCTTGGATATGTTCAAACAGAATCCGACAGGTTTCGGCTGCCTTTTTATCAATATCCTGTCGAATCGTAGTCAGTGGGAGCGGAAGAATCCGGCTGATCGGAAAATCATCAAATCCGATGATGGAGATGTCTTCTGGGACAGAAAGCCCCCTCTGTTTTGCGGCGTGGCAAAACTGTACGGCAAATTCATCCGAAAAAGCAAAAATACCGGTTGGCGGAAAAGGATCCTGAAGAATGTTTTCTACCATTTCTTCCGGTGTTATTTTCAGCAGATCATAGATATGTTCTGGAGCAAGGGTCAGATGATTTTTTAAAAGGGTATCAGAAAAACCTTCGCACCGTTTGGAAACGACACCACCGATTCTGATAAATGGTCCTGCAAAGCCGAGATTCGTGTGACCTTTCTGCAAAAAATGTGTGGCGGCAAGCTCCCCGCCTTTGTAATCGTCAATCCCGATATTGATCATTTGACGGACCTGGCTGTAGCTGTCTGTAAATACAAGCGGAATCTGGTTGCTTTTTTGTATCTGGCGAACCTCTTCATCAAACAATCCGAGAAAAATCGCGCCCTCTGCGTTCCAGGAGCGCAGGCGAAACGTGATGTCCGAGAAGTCCTGTACAAAGTGAATCATGACATAGTAGCCCTGTTTTTGCACTTCCCTGGTGATCAGGCCAAGAAATGTGGAAGAATGGGGATCTGCCAGAGGATTGGAGTCGGAAAAATCTCTCAATATTACTGCAATAATCTTCGAGGATCTGGCGGCAAGGCTTCTGGCAGAGGAATTTGGAATATATCCCATTTCATCTGCCAGAGCCTGGATGCGTGCGGCTGTCTTTTCCGATACTTTTCCCTGATGCCCGTTCATAACCCGTGAGACAGTCATCATGCTGACGCCTGCGCGCTCTGCAATATCTTTTAATGTTACCATAAATGTTCTCCTGTTTTGAATAGGTTAACGCTAATCTGAAATCTTTTCTTATTATAACAAAGATACACAAAAAATACAAAAAATAAATCGCTAAATCTTGACTTTCTAAATGGGATATGCTACTTTCTAATAAAGGTTAACGCTAACATGAATAACAGGAGGAAAAATAGATATGGTACGCAAATATGTGTTTGGAAATCCTTTTGAGACAGAGGCAATCGTAAAAGAAGTAGAGGCAGAACAGGGAACACCGGCGTATGGAGAAATTTCTCTGGAGGAGGGATTTTCGTTTACTTACCGTCTTGCAGAGGATGATATGGTATATGGTCTGGGAGAAGCCAACCGTGGATTGAATAAAAGAGGTTACTGTTATATCAGTGACTGTACAGATGATCCGGAACATACGGAGGACAAGCGCTCCTTGTATGGTGCGCACAATCTGGTTGTGATTTCCGGAGAACAAAATGTGGGTCTGTTTTTTGACTATCCGTCCAGACTGGTATTTGATATTGGATATACAAGAGAAGACACGATGAAGGTGAGCTGTGAGGCGGCAGACCTGTATCTGTATGTCATTGAGGGAGAGAACGCGTATGACATCGTAAAACAGTTCCGTAAGCTGATCGGAAGAAGCTATATTCCGCCGAAATTTGCGTTTGGATTGGGTCAGAGCCGCTGGGGCTATAAGACAAGAGAGGATTTTGAGAATGTAGCGAAGGGTTATCGCGAAAATCAGATTCCACTGGATATGATTTATATGGACATTGACTATATGCAGGATTATAAGGACTTCACGCTCAATGAAAAGGAGTTTTCTGATTTTCCGGATTTTGTGCAGGGGATGAAAGAGCAGGGAATTCGCCTTGTACCGATCATTGATGCCGGAGTCAAGATGGAAGAGGGCTATTCTGTGTATGAGGAAGGCGTGAAAAACAATTATTTCTGTAAACGTGAGGACGGCAGTGATTTTGCGGCAGCAGTATGGCCGGGTTATACGCATTTTCCGGATGTGCTCAATCCGGAGGCAAGAAAATGGTTTGGAGACCATTATCGTGATCTGATCGATCAGGGCATTGAGGGCTTCTGGAATGACATGAATGAGCCGGCAATCTTCTATTCCAAGGAAGGGATGGAGGAGTTGAAGCAGACACTTCGCAAGTGCATCGAGGACGATGTGGAGGAGATTCCGGTATGGCTGCTCGGTGACAAGGTGGCAGCAATGGCCAATAACAAAGAAGATTATAAACGTTTTTATCACAATATAAATGGGAAGAAAATCCGTCATGACAAAGTGCACAATCTGTTTGGCTACAATATGACAAGAGCTGCCGGGGAGGCGTTTGAGAGGATCTATCCGGACAGGCGTTTTCTGATGTTTTCCCGTTCTTCTTATGTAGGTATGCATCGCTATGGCGGCATCTGGACCGGAGACAATAAATCCTGGTGGTCTCATCTGCTGTTAAATCTGAAGATGATGCCATCGTTGAATATGTGTGGTTTTCTGTATACGGGAGCAGATCTGGGCGGATTTGGCGCTGACACGACCAGAGATCTGCTGCTGCGCTGGCTGGCACTCGGCGTCTTTACTCCGCTGATGAGAAATCATGCCGCTGTTGAAACGAGAGAGCAGGAGCCGTATCAGTTTGAACGTGTGGAAGATTTCAGAGGAATTATTGAGACGCGTTACCGTCTGATTCCATACCTTTACAGCGAATATATGAAGGCAGCTCTGGAGGATGATCTGTATTTCAAACCGCTGGCGTTTGTTTATCCGGAGGATTCTGTGGCTCTTCGTGTGGAAGATCAGATGATGATCGGAAATGAGATTATGATTGCACCGGTGTACGTGCAGAATGCAAGAGGTCGTTATGTGTATCTGCCGGAAGAGATGAAATTTGTAAAATTCTCAAAAGAGGGCGCTTACACGGAGCAGGTACTGGAAAAGGGACATCATTATGTGGAGGTAGCGCTGGATGAGGTTCCGCTGTTTATTCGAAAGGACAGATGTATTCCGGTTGCCAAGGCGGCACAGTGTGTCGAGAAAATTGATACAACAAATCTGGAACTTCTTGGATATGAAGGTGCAGAATATACGTTGTTTGAGGATGATGGTATTCATAAAGATTATGAAAATCCGGCAAATTATAAAGTATTGAAAAAATAGAATAAATAGGGAAACAAAAGGCATCGTCTGGAACAATCCGGACGGTGCCTTTTGTAAAACGTATGTAATTATGCTTCACCGGAAGCAAAGAAATCTTTCAGAAGTTTGACGAGTGTTCCGGAAAGAAGGAACAGTGCGATCAGGTTTGGGATTACCATAAGGCCATTGAATGTCTCTGCAATGCTCCACATCAGGCCAAGTTCTACAGTTGCACCCAGGATTGCTACTAAAGAATAAGCAACCATAAACGGCTTGATAACCTTGGAAGAAAACAGAAACTCAATACAGCGCGCGCCGTATAGTCCCCATCCGATGATTGTGGAGAATGCGAAACAGCACATAGCGACAGCTGTGAAAAGAGATACCCAGCTTCCATAGGTAGAAGTAAAGCCGAGAATGGTCAGTTCTGCTCCGGCTGCCTCTCCGTATGCGACAGGAACGCCGCTGCACAGGATGACAAGTGCGGTCAGAGTACAGATGACAATCGTATCGGTAAATACTTCAAAGACACCGAAAAATCCCTGTTTGACAGGTTTTCTGGTATCTGCGCATGCATGAGCGATGGAGCCTGTACCAAGACCGGCTTCATTGGAGAAGATACCGCGGGAAACACCTTTTTTCATACTCATGAAAAAGCTTCCGACAAGACCACCTGTGACGGATGCCGGGCGGAAAGCACCAACAATGATGTCATGAAAGACACCAGGAATTCTGTTCACGTTCAGAATCACAACACCAAGTGCCAGAATAATGTAAAGCACTGCCATAAAAGGAACCAGCTTTTCCGTCACGTGTCCGATTCGTTTGACGCCGCCGAGAAGAACCAGTGCAACCAGAATAGCGATGATGATACCAACAACAAGGCTGACGGTTTTGACTTGCGAGTCGTTAATCACGTGGAAGTTTAAAAGTGCGGAATTGATGGCTGTTGTGATGGTGTTTACCTGTGTGGCGTTTCCAGTTCCGAACACGGTCAGTACGCCGAAGGCGGAGAATGCAACAGCCAGCCACTGCCAATTCTTTCCAAGACCGTTTTTGATGTAGTACATGGGACCTCCCACGTAGTCTCCCTCTTCGTTTCGCTCACGAAAATGAACGGCCAGAGTTACTTCGCAGAATTTGGTACACATACCGAGGAAGGCGGAGATCCACATCCAAAAAACGGCTCCGGGACCGCCGATTGCAATGGCTCCGGCAACACCGGCGATGTTTCCCGTACCTACCGTAGCGGCAAGGGCCGTACAGACTGCCTGGAACGGGGTCATGGCACCGTCTTCTGCTTCGCGTTTACGGAAAATCCTTCCGAGAGTCGTTTTGATCGCATAGGGGAATTTTCGGATCTGCACAAACTTTGTGCGGATACTCAGATACAGACCGACACCGATGATGCAGATCATAGCCGGAACTCCCCAGATGAAATTGTTCACGGCGCTGTTGATGGTTTCAATTGTTTGCAGCATAAAATTTCCTTTCTAAATGATCAATGAGTTGCTTGCTGCATGACCTGTTTTTGCCTGAATCATCAGTCATGCATAATATTTAATTATATAGCCGGGGCTTGAAAAGAGCAATAAAAAAATATATGATTACAGTGTCAAAAGGTATTCTCCACGTCATGCTTGCATGTAAGTGGAGATATACCTTATTGACACGCCCACACATGAGCAAGAAGTGGGGCGGGGGCCCCATAGATTGCGAATGCGGGGGCAGGATTGTGGAAG
>JALFVM010000031.1 GCA_022787145.1 Lachnospiraceae bacterium
AGGGCAGACCTTTGGCAGATTTTCGCCGGATTGGCGAGCATAGCGATTGCTTTGCAAACACTGTTTGAGCACTTTGTGCGAGTTTGTTTGTAAAGCAATCTATAGGCGGCGCAGCCAGACAAGAAAATCAACAGGTTGCCATTGGAAGCGGAGATATCTGCACTTGATATGGAAGACCTTCCCTGTGCAAATGGCCGTTCGGAAACCCTCAAGCCAAACCTTGCCATTGAGATTCTGCTCCGTTGACCAGGAAAGTGGTGCACATACGATAGGCTAATCATGAATCTGCAGTGTTCCGTCGGATAATACAGAAATCACAGGAAGCTGACACAATTCTCCTGTTTCGTACCAGACTTTATAGACCTGACGGAGTGTCACCCCCTGCCGCTGCTGCGCATAAGGGCGATTCTCATAGATTCCCTTGATATAGTCGCCAAGTGAATCCGTCTTCGTTCCATTGTATTCCATTACCTGATGAATATCTTCCGTCTGAAACACATAGATATCTTCCCCAAGCGTCGGTTGATTCTTAAAAAAAGCCGTCACCTGCTCCCAATATCCCATCTGCCGAATTCCGCTGCCTAAAATCAACACATTCACATGCCCGAGATCCAAATACTTCTCCTGTGTCTGGTTATAAAGCGTCTGAATCTCCTTCATATTTCTTCCGGAAAATTCAAGAACACTCTTTTGCGTCTGCTCACCGGATTTTTCCTGCCCTGTCGTCCCTTCCATGTTTGGCATACCGAACAAGACTGCATACTCCTCCTGGTTTCGCTCCACAGCAATCGCCTGCGGATACAGCCGTTTTTCCGGCTCTACCCCAGTGCATCCCACAAGCAGACAGCCCAAAATAAAAATCAGAAAACTAAGGGTTATCTTTTTTCTCATACGCGCCTCCTGTACCAGATATAAATATAAAACGTAAGTCCGAAAAGAATTGGCACGCCAAATTGTGCCACGATCATCGGATAATACTGTGCAATCCTATAACCAGCAAAAGGACAGACAGAAATCACCCATACAAGCAACGCGACAACCCAGCGATTCACGGAAAACGCGATATGAGAAGTTACGTAATTTGCATAATAATAAAGACTTCCCAGCGAATACAGCAGTGCGTAGAGGATAAGCGAAATCCAGATGACATCAAACCTCGCCATGATATCTCCAGGCAGATTTGTCCCGGCCAAAAGAGGAAGAACAGGAACTGTTTCCATCGTCATTCTATCCCATCCGAGTGCAAGGGGCAAAAGCACCAACAGCACAGCCAAAAATACCAGCAGAAAAACAACGGCTCCAAATACTGTTTTTCCACTACCGGAAGCTTTTGCCACCTGACAAAGCAAAAATGGCAACAATGTCAGCGGCAGAAAGCCACACAAAAGCTGCCAGCTTCCTCTGCCCACACGCGCTGCGGACAGCGACTGCCGAAAAAACTCCTGCACAGAAAAAAGATTCCCCTGCGCAAAAGCAAACACAACGAGCAAACACAGCGCACCTGCGACGATCAGAAACGAAACCTCCGCCATCCGCGCCCTTTTTTGCATTCCATAGTGACTTCCCGCCGCACAGACGATGGCCACTGCAATTCGTATCCACCAGTCATTCACCCCATAGAGAAGCCAGGTTCCCACCAGAGAAGAAATCAAATCAAGGATAAAGGCTGCTGTAAACACGATGTAAGCAAAATAGGCTGCCGCAATCACAACATGCTGGATTTTTCCCATATATTTTTCCATATGCTCATAAGCCGGAGCAAGCCGCACCAGAAAGATTACATAAAATCCAAGTATCACCGCCACAATTACAATTCCGGCCAGCCCATTGACACCGCTCATGTCATGCCACCCTGCCAGACAGAGAAGAAACGGTGCCACAAGGCTCATCACAATCTGGCGAAAAAGCTGACGATGCGAAATCCTGTCATTTTCCGCAAACATATCACTTCCTCCTTAAACGAATACGGTTATTTTTGTTGGCATACGCCGGCCGTCTCTTCATCCGGTAAAAAGGCTTCCGAAGGATAGTATCGCCCTGCCCGCGGTCCAGTTCTCTTCCCACATACGGCATCAAGTATGGAATGTGAAAGCTGGTAAGACCGGCCAGATGGCTAACCAGTGCGTACATGCCGAGAATCATGCCAAACAGCCCAAAAAATCCACCCAGAAACAAGAATCCATACTTCAGTATGCGAAAAGGGGAGGAAAATTCCGTATTTGGAATCGCCAGAGAGCCAAGAGCCGTCAGAGCTACAATCATCACCACAATTGGGCTGACCAGATTCGCCTCGACTGCCGCCTGCCCGATAATCAAGCCGCCAATGATTCCCATCGCATTTCCAAGCGACCCGGGCATCCGCACGCCTGCCTCACGAATCAGTTCAAATGCCAGCTCCAGAAACACAAGCTCCACAATCGCCGAGAAAGGTACGCCCTCTCGCGCCTGCGCAAACGACAGAATCAGATTGCCCGGCAGGATTTGTGTATGGAATCGTATCACCGAGAGATACAGCCCCGGAAGAAGCATTGCCATAATCACTGCTACAAAGCGCAGGCTCCGAAGAAACGATACCAGCTCAAACCGGTTGTATTTGTCCTCACTGACCTGCAGGAAATTGTTAAAGGTAGTAGGCAAAAGCAATGCCACAGGAGAGTTATCGACAATCAAAACAATTCTTCCATTCAAAAGCTCCATCGCTGCCCGGTCTGGACGCTCTGTTGTCTGAAACTGCGGAAATGGTGACAGCCAGTTTTCCTCTGTCAGCTGCTCGATCATACCGCTGTCTAAAATCCCGTCAATTTCAAATTTCCCAAGTCTCTCCTTGATTTCCTCCAAAAGAGGCTCATACACGAGATCTTCGATATAAAGAATGTGCAGCAGAGTATCCGAGCGCCGCCCCACAAACTGTTCCTCAACTTTCAGCCCCGTACTGCGGATTCGCTTACGAATCAGAGCAGAATTCGATTTTGCAGAATCAGAAAAACCTTCTTTCGAGCCTCGAAGCACTTTCTCACGCTCCGCCTCGGAGACACCAAGATTTGGATAGCCTTTACTGGATATCTTCATCGCCTTATTATATCCATCCATAAAGAAAACGGCATTTCCCGCCAGCATGGCTTTTACTGCTTCCTCCATCGTGGAAAGCTCCTTCACATCCGAGATTCCGAGACTGTTGTTTTTCAGAAATTCCTTCATCCGATCGGGCGGAATCTCCCAAAAATGATTCATCAGCTTTCCGATGACCGAATCCTCCAGCATCATATTGCTGACGGCCACCTCAATATAGACGACCAGACAATCTACTTTTCTTTCATCGCCAAGACGCATGGGGCGGATGACGATATCATCGCAATGTTCACATTGCCTGCGTATATACGCTTCATTTTCTTTTACAACAGCACTGACCTTCACACACACCACACTCCATCCTTCAAAATTCACCAAACAAAAAAGGTACTGCAGCCTCTTACCACTGCAATACCTTTATTCTTTCCATTTTTTCTTTTTTTATTCCGACTGACGCCAACGTAAAAATAAGAAATTTAGGCGCAAAATTATTCGAAATATCAATATTCGGGACATCAACTTGTCGGAACGCTAATTACTTTCATTGATGCTTCGCATGATTGCTTTTCTCTGATTTTCAATATGAGAAAACGTAAATGCTTTCGCCTTGCTGGCATCCCGCGCAGAAATCGCCTCATAAATCTCTGCATGCTCTTCTGCCAGCTTTGCTCTGGTCGCTTCATCCTTCAAATACTCAATGCGGTAACGGTAAATCACCTCTCTGAGATTTCCAAGAAGCTGCAAAAGACGCTCATTGTTGGAAGCACGATAAATAATCTCATGGAATTCCACATCCGCTTCCGCCAGCTGTGTCAGATCACCGCTTTGCAAAATACTGGAAAAATGCTCCTCCGCAGCCTTCAACTCCCGAAACTGTTCTGCTTTCATCAGGCAGCAGGCCTTGTCAATCGCCATATTTTCCAATCCGATTCTTACTTCCAGCACGTCGTTGAGATCCTTCTCCGTGATATTGGCCACATGTGCACCCTTCCTCGGCACCATGACTACCAGTCCTTCCAGTTCCAGCTTACGAATGGCCTCACGAATCGGAGTTCTGCTCACACCAAGCTTCTCCGCAAGCGCAATTTCCATCAGTCTCTCCCCCGGCTTTAATTCTCCCTTCAGAATCGCCTGCCGCAACGTCTTAAACACGACATCACGCAGAGGTAAATATTCGTCCATATTGACGGTGAAATTACTTGTCATTCGTGTTCCCCCTTACATTAAATACTTTTGTCGCAAACACAGTTTTAGCAAGATGACTCTCACGAAGCTTCTGTGCCGTCTTTTCCATCTTTCTTCTGCTGTCAAAAATGCCAAACACAGTCGGCCCGCTTCCGCTCATCATCGCATTGAGCGCGCCACCCTCCAGCATCAGATCCTTAATTTTTTGGACAACCGGATATTCCCTTATAATTCCAGGTTCAAATACGTTTTCCATCAATCCTGCCATGCCTTTGAGGTCTTGTGCCTGGATTGCATCGATCATAGAGTCAATCTTCGGATGCTGCTGAATCTGTGAAAGATTCAGATTTTCGTACGCAGTCTTGGTGGAAACATTAATTCCTGGCTTTCCAATCAGAACATAACAAAACGGTACCGGAGACAATGGTGTGAGAATTTCTCCGATTCCCTCAGCCAGCGCCGTTCCGCGCATAATGCAATACGGCACATCTGCACCGATGGTCACACCTCTTTTCATCAGCTCTTCCATGGAAAGCTTCAGTCCAAACAGCCTGTTCATTCCCACTAAAGCGGCGGCAGCATCCGAACTTCCGCCTGCCATACCTGCCGAAACGGGAATGAATTTTTTCAGATTCATCGTCACACCCTGGCGAATTTCAAACTCATCCATTAAAAGTTTCGCTGCCTTATACACAAGATTTCTCTCATCACAAGGCACATAAGGCAAATTTGTCGTAAGGTGAATGCCAGGCTCACTGCATTTGTCAATTTTCAGTAAATCGTACATTTGTATGGTCTGCATGATCATCCGAACTTCATGATAACCGTCTTCTCTTTTTCTCACTACATCCAGACCAAGATTAATTTTTGCTAACGCCCGTAACTGCATTTGTTCTCCTTTGTCTTTCTATGTTTTTTGTATACATAACTACAATCAGTATACCATTTTTTTCTTTAATTTTCCACTTTTTTTACCAAAAGTAAAGGCTGATACGGCGTAATTTTCTCATTTTCCAAATGGTTCATGGCCTTAATCTCCTCCACAGTTGTGTAAAAAGCTTTCGCGATATCCCAGAGTGTATCCTGTGGTCTGACAATATAAATGGTAATTCCCGGCATGTTGCGGATTTTCTCCATATCCCAGGGAATTTCCTCAATCGATTCCATGATTTTTTCTGTGTTTCGGCAAAGTACAAGCGCATTTAGATTGAGAACTGCCTTCACTTCAATCTCATTGCTGTCGAGCATGGTCGTGGAGAGCTGTTCCAAATCCGGCCGAAGATGATACGCACAGTTTTCATGAATCCCGATAGCCTCAATCGTATGGCTGAAAGGAAGCATTGTCTCCATCGAATAAAAAGGCATCCTGTCATCTCCGATGATATACAGAATCTTTACCTGAACAGCACCCTCCACATAAATGCCATCTTTTACAATGCCAGCCCTGTCAATTTTTACATTTCCGTGACTGTGGCAGACCTGCAGCACCTTCTCCTGCGACTGCGCCACATGCACGCGCTCATTGATACGGCACTTGGAAAAATTGCGCACAAGAAGACTTTCCAGCGTCTGCTCCTGGATGACTGGGCGAAGGTCGCAAAGAGGGGTGTACAAATCCAGCAGCAGTGTATGCTCTTTTTCCTCATAAATCCGGATATTCAGCTCCAACACGCCTTCCACCTGCAAAATCCGCTCTTCCCCGTCGGAATCCGGCTTCACCTCCAGCGTCTGCTGCACCAGCAAAACCTCCACATTCGGAATCATATCAAACGCACAGCCTGCACATTCCACCTCACCATGGAACGGAATCGAATATTCCAGCCATTGAAGCGGATTTCCATCTGACTCCCCATAATACAGGACAAACACAAACATTTCGCCTTTGACATCCAGCCTGTCATCCTGCGTTCGGATATCCAGCCCCCGGACCTCAATCGTATACCAGACAACCTGCGCAATGTTTGGTTTGTTCGACGCGAGCGTGATTTCCTCTTTGATGCGCATCGTATCTTTTTTATTTGTGATCAGCCCCATGATGGGAATGGTTTTCTTTTTGAGAGAAACCGTTTCATCTGAGATTCCCTGCGGAATCTGAATATCCTTCAATTCATCCACAGAAGCATAAAACGTCACGATGGACTTGATGTTCATTTTTCTGGAATTGATCACATGAAGAGATAAATCTTCAATCTCCCAGCTCAGACATAACTTATCTCCGCTTTGAATGCCTTCCAGATACATAGTCGCTTCGATTGGAAGCTTTGCCGTGAGACTATGTACAACTGTGTTTTTTTCATCGCCCACATAGAGAAGATCCACCACAAGATTTCCCGTGATGTAGGCATTTCCCTCCCCCATCTTGATTTCTTCAATCTGTACCTCTCCTTTGTTCTGAATCATTCTTCCGATATCGGGTTTCGCATCCGGTACATTATAATCCTCGTCATAAGTCAGCTGATTCGTTGCTTTGCTCTTCACCTGAAGCATGTGCACATTTTCTCTGATTAATTCCACTTTTCTTTCCTCCCTCTTTCTACCGGAACTGAACAGGAATATCCTGATAAGGAATTTTTAATACAATATAAGGGTAAGACGGTTCCAGAACTGCCTCCTCTCCACGCGGCGGACCAATCAGATTTGTCTTCACGACAATGGCAGAAGCTCCCATATACACTTCTTCCACCTGAATGCTGTATCCACCTTTGTCCTGTTTTCCATATCCCCGTATCAGGTACAGATCTTCTCCATCCTGATACGTCATCTGAAAATCATGCTCTTTTTTCTGCTCGATCAGATTTAAAATCTCCTCCGGAAGTTCCTTCTCCAGAACTACCGTATATTCGACTGGCTTTTTATCCCCCTCTTTGATATCGGTCACCTCGCATCCGCCAAACATGCCCCAGATTGCCAGTCCCATACAAATGATGTAAAACAACTTTTTCACCTTACCGCCACCCCATGATCATTTCATTAATTATTGTATGAAACCGCCAAAAGATTTATTGCATATATTTTGATTTTTCCGTATAATAAAAACAAAAAGACAGAAAGAAAAAGGTGACAATATGATTCGTTTTCTTATTGTATGTATCCTGGTCATCGGATTTTTGATTTTGTCGATTCCCATTCTTCTCGTTGAATGGATCATCGGAAAATTCAATCCCATGCTCAAGGATACCAGCTCCCTGCATCTGATCCAGGCAATGTTTTCTCTGATTCTAAAGGTCACAGGAGTGAAGGTGACAGTCATCGGAGAAGAAAATGTCCCAAAAGATGAGCCCGTGCTCTACATCGGCAACCACCGCAGTTTCTTCGATATCCTTCTTACCTACACAAGGGTTCCGCGAAGATGCGGCTACATCGCCAAGTACGAGATGCGCAAAGTTCCCCTTCTGAGTAACTGGATGAGTTACCTTCACTGTCTCTTCCTTGACCGAAAAGACATCAAACAGGGACTAAAGACCATCTTAACTGCCATCGATAAAGTAAAAGATGGTATTTCCATCTGCATTTTTCCGGAAGGCACACGAAACAAGGGTGACAACGAACTGGAGCTTCTTCCCTTTCATGAGGGCAGTTTCAAAATTGCCACAAAGACAGGCTGCCCGATTATTCCAATGTCCATGAACAACACGGCTTCCATGTGGGAGAGACATTTTCCAACGATTAAGCCCTGCCATGTCATTCTGGAATACGGAAAACCGATTTATGTAAGCGAACTTTCCAGGGAAGACAAAAAACATGTGGGCGCTTACACACAGAAAATCATTGAGGAAACTCTCAAAAAAAATGCAGCGTCATTAGAAAATATCTGATTTTCCTTTCTTTACAGCAGGCGGGCAAGAAACACGCTGGCGATGATTCCGGTAAGGGTTGCCAGCAATGCCCCAGCTGCCGTATACCTCGTCTTTTTTATTTTCACATGACCAAAATAAATACTCATACAGTACACCAGTGTCTCGGTTCCCGACAGCAAAAGTGCGGCCACCAGACCCTCAAACGAATCCGGCCCGCACTGTTTGAACAAATCCAGAAGCAGTCCCGTCGCCGCACTGGCAGAAAACATCCGTACCACAGCAATCGGTAACACTTCCGGCGGAAACCAGTCTCCCATCACCTTTCCCAGAACCGAAGACAAAAGATTCAAAAAGCCCGAGGCACGCAAAATACCGACGGCCACCATCAGCCCGATCAAAGTGGGAAGAATCTCCAAAGCCGTGTGCAGTCCATCCTTGGCCCCTCTTGAGAAAGCGTCAAATACGTTACTCTTTTGCAGTAAGCCAAATCCCACAATGTAAAAAATCACAACAGGAATCAGAAATGTGGATAACACCACAAGAATTTTCATTTTATCCACAACCTCCACATAAACTACTATAACTATATACACAAATCCGAGGTTTTTATGAATTATTTATGGGGTGGTATGATTCTGATTGGCATCGTCTATGGCGCCTGCACCGGTCACATGCAGGAGGTCACCGATGCCGTCATTTCTTCCTCCAGAGAAGCCGTCTCCCTGTGTATCTCCATGTCCGGCGTGCTCGCCCTCTGGTGCGGGCTGATGGAAATTGCAAAAGATACCGGCTTGATTGATCGGCTGAGCGCAGCCGCAAATCCAGTCATCACCTTTCTTTTTCCTGCAATTCCCAAAGAGCATCCTTCCAGAACATATTTATCCACAAACATCATCGCCAACATCCTCGGTCTCGGGTGGGCGGCCACGCCGGCAGGATTAAAAGCCATGGAATCCCTAAGCGAGCTTGAAGAGGAGCGCCGCCGCGGAAAAGGCATCAAGGCCAGACCCGTGGGAACTGCCTCCAATGAAATGTGTACGTTTCTCATTCTCAATATCTCTTCTTTGCAGCTCATTCCTGTCAATATCATCGCCTACCGCAGCCAGTATGGCAGTCTAACTCCCACGGCCATCGTAGGACCGGCAATCGTGGAAACAGCATTGAGCACAGCGATTGCCATTCTTTTTTGCAAATGCGCAGACAGAACACATACGTCCTGATTGTTTACACTTTTTTAATATTCAAACATAGCAGTCTCTGCTATAATAATATCTATCAATGCAGCAATCCATAAACGGATTCTCTGCAAGAAAACGAGGTGTTTTATGGAACTGAATAAAGAAACAATAAAAAAACTACAGGGACTGATTTTATTCACAGCATTTGTCGTTGTCGTTCTTGTCAATTACAATTCCGTCTTCGAGGTTTTGAAGGTGGGCTTTAATATTATCTTCCCGTTCATTCTGGGTGCGATTCTTGCCTTTGTCATCAACGCGCCGATGCAGTTTTTTGAGCGTCACCTATTTGAAAATAAAAAAATGAAACATAAAAAAGCCGCTCAGAAAATAGCAAGACCGGCAAGCCTGCTGATCTCGCTTCTGGCGATTATTGCCGTGATTATGATTGTCATCTTTGTCGTTGTACCGGAGCTTGGCAAAACCTTTGCAAGTCTCGGAAAGACAATCTCAGACTTTCTTCCGGTTCTGCAAGAGCAGATCAATCATCTGTTTAAAAATGAAAATTTTATCACCCAATGGGTGGATAATCTCGATCTGCAAAAAATGATCAATACAGGCGTTGCTTTTTTGCAAAGCGGCGTCGGTGATGTTTTAAACTCCACTTACATGCTTGTATCATCCGTGGTACACGGACTGACCACTTTTTTTATTTCATTTGTCTTTGCCTGCTACATCGTTCTCCAGAAAGAAAAACTGGAGATTCAGATTCGGAAAGTATTCTATGCCTTCTTTAAAGAAAAAACAGTCAAAAAAATTTTAAACGTATGTAGCCTTGCCTACCATACCTTCTTAAATTTCCTGACCGGTCAGTGTGTGGAAGCCGTGGTTCTTGGAACGATGTTCTTTGTTGTTATGAGCATTTTCCGCTTCCCTTACGCACTGCTTGTCGGTGTACTGATTGCTTTTACGGCTCTGATTCCTATTTTCGGTGCGTTCATCGGATGTGCAGTAGGTGCTTTCCTTCTTCTGATGGTTGACCCGATCAAGGCTGTTGCTTTTGTAATTATGTTTCTGATTCTGCAGCAGATTGAAGGAAACTTCATTTATCCTCACGTCGTTGGAAACTCCGTGGGACTTCCTTCCATCTGGGTTCTGGTGGCAGTATCTGTCGGCGGAAGCCTCATGGGAGTTGCAGGAATGCTGTTCTTTATCCCGGCAACTTCTGTCGTATACAAGCTGTTTCGCAGCTACGTATACAAACGCCTGCAAGCCAAACACATTGACGAGAAGACGATCACTTCTGAGTAAAGAAAAAACACCTAAAGACGCTTCCCTATAATCGGGATACTCTTTAGGTGTTCTTTTTTACATTTCATCGCCTTCCAGCAGCAGCTTATAAATGTCACGCTTTCCGACGCCACGGTCTTTCGCCACCAGCTTCATCGCCTCTTTGTGGGAAATTCCCTGGTTTTCATAATATGCCATATGCTGTGCAAGCGGCATCGCGCTCCACTCCTGCTGCACCTCTTTTTCCATCTCCTTACGGCTTCGACCCTCGATCACCAGCACACACTCGCCCCTGGGTTCTTCCTTCCCGTAATAATCAAGCAGTTCCTCAATCGTAGAACGAAATGCCGTCTCATAACGCTTCGTCAGCTCCCGGCACAGCGTCATACGGCGATTTCCAAGAGCTTCATAAAGCTCCTGCAGCGTTTTCACCAGACGATGCGGTGCTTCATACAAAATCACAGTCCGCGTCTCATTTTTCAATTCTTCGAGAACGGCTTTTCGCTCCTTTTTATCCGAAGGCAGAAATGCCTCAAACGCAAATCTTCTGGTCGACAACCCCGATAACGTCAATGCCGTAATACAGGCCGCCGGTCCGGGAAGTGAAGTCACTTCAATCCCGCTCTCATAACACATAGCCACCAGCTCCTCGCCGGGATCAGAGATTCCCGGGGTACCCGCATCCGTAATCAGAGCAACGTTTTGTCCCTGCTGCATCTTCTCAATCAGCGTGCGTGCCTTGTCAATCTTGTTGTATTCATGGTAACTTGTCATCGGTGTATGAATGTCAAAATGGTTCAAAAGCCTGATACTGTTCCTCGTATCCTCCGCAGCGATCAGGTCGACTTCCTTTAACGTTTGAAGCACCCGAAATGTGATATCTTCCAGATTCCCGATCGGAGTGGCACACAAAAATAATTTTCCAGCCATACTCATTCCCTCGATTTATTCTCATAGTTGGATGAAGCATAGATATCCAGTACATCCTGCGTGTAGACGCCCGGCTTCTCATACACAATCAGCGGTTTCTCCACCTGAATTCTGGATTTGCCTCCCAAAACACCTTCCAGCAACACCAGATTCGGCTCTCTGTCCACAAACGGATACACCAGCTGCATCCGCTTTGGCTCCAGATGATATTTCATCATCAGTCCCATAATTTCCGCCAGACGAAACGGCCGGTGAATCAGATAAAAGCGCCCCTTCACCTTCAGAACTTTTGAAGCCTCGCGGATGACATCCTCCAGCGTACACAGAATTTCATGTCTTGCAATTGCCTTCGGAAGGTTGGGATTTTCCAGCCCGTGGCTATGTATCATATACGGCGGATTACTCGTCACCACATCAAAAGAAGCCCTGCCGAACATCGCAGAAGCCTCTTTAATATCTCCCTGCCGAATGGCAATCTGCTCTTTTAGATGATTGTAAGCCACACTGCGCATAGCCATATCCACACACTCCGGCTGTATCTCAAGTCCGGTAAAATGCTCCCCCGATGTCTTTGCCTTCAGCAAAATCGGAATGATGCCGGTGCCGCATCCCAAATCCAAAACCCTCTCATGCGGTTTGACTCTGGCAAAACCGGACAACAAGACCGCATCTATTCCAAAACAGAATTTTTCCGTATTCTGGATGATCCCATATCCATTCTGAAGATCATCCAGACGTTCATGTTCTTTTAATTCTAATGCCATACCTGCATTATAATCCTTCCTTATCCTCTAACGCCTCGAGCTCTTTTAATTCCTCTTTCGTCAGCCTAATCTTCTCTTTCTTCTTTCTCGGACGGAATTTCAGCTCATCCGCTTTGTAATCACGGATTTCCTTCTCATCGTTGATTTCCACCACAACCTTCACCATCTGTCGCAGCACACTGACACTGTGCACATGGCCGGTGAGTCCTTCCGGTGTTGTCACCTGATCGCCCACGCCGGGAAGTTTACGGTTCAATTCTTCGTAAGTCTCCTGTTCATTTTTCAGACAGCACATCAGTCGTCCGCAGACACCGGAAATCTTCGTCTGATTCAAAGACAAATTCTGCTCCTTCGCCATCTTGATGGATACCGGAGCAAACTCAGACAGGTACGTATTGCAGCACAATGCACGGCCACAGATACCGATGCCGCCCAGAATCTTCGTCTCATCGCGGACACCAATCTGACGCAGCTCAATCCTTGTCTTGAAAATGGCAGCCAAATCCTTTACCAGCGCACGAAAATCGATTCGTCCGTCTGCGGTAAAGTAAAAAAGCACTTTATTGTTATCAAATGTGTACTCTGCATCGATTAGCTTCATTTCCAGTTCATGCTCCCGGATTTTCCTCTGGCAGATCACAAAGGCTTCTTTCTCTTTTCTTCTGTTGTCTTCTTCCTTCTCATCATCCTTCGGTGTCGCAACACGCAGAACCTCCTTGAGAGGCTGAACAACCTTCTCATCCGCCACCTCACGCGGAGCAAGCACGACAAGACCATATTCCATTCCTCTGGCAGTCTCTACGATGACATGATCACCTGTATAAATATCAAAATCTTTCGGATCAAAATAATAAATTTTGCCTACATTGCGAAATCTTACGCCGATTACTTTCGTCATTTCTTTTTGTTTCCCTTTCCAGGCAGTCTGATGTCCATTACCGTGAACAAACAGTAACGGATGTCCTGCCGTCTGCCTCATTTAATTCTCCCGGATTGTCAAAAACAGCAATTGCATAGCAGTCTCAAAATTTACATTCGCACGAAGTCTGATCTTCGCCCTATCAATCGCTTCCAATATTTTCTCCAGTCCTTCATAAGAACGAACACGTGCCTGCTCCTTGATCGTATTAATCTCCTGCTTATAAATCAGGTTATCCACCTCATAAGTAGCCTTAAACATCAGCACATCGCGAAACCACATCTGAAACAGATCCAGATAATCGTAAATACTGTCCTTCTCCGAAGTCAGCTTCTTCACATACTCAATCAAATCTGCCATTTCCATGTCCGGTATCTTTTTGAGAATTTCAAGTGCATTTCCCGTGATATTTTCAAACTCTGCCGACTGTGCCGCCGCTTCCGCTTTTCCGATATTTCCCTGCGCAAAAGAAGCATCCACATCTGCCTGATAATCCGTCACATGGAGATTTTCCATCAGATGCTTCTTTACCAGATCGTCGCTGACCGGTTTTACATCCAGACGCACACATCTTGACTGAATCGTCGGAAGAAGCATATCCACATTGTTTGTCAGCAGCATAAAAATACCATATGCCGGAGGCTCCTCAATCGTTTTCAAAATCGCATTCTGCGCCTGCGGCGTCATTTTCTCCGCTTCCGGAAGAATGTAAATCTTATATTTTCCGTAATAAGGCTTGATTGCCACATCATCCACAATCTGCGTTCTCACTTCCTCCACACTGATTGTGTTTGGCTTTTCATGAGTCACATAGATAATATCGGGATGATTCTTACTGATTGCCCGCTTACAGGAATCGCATTTCAAACAGGGTTCTGCATCTCCCGACTCGCACTGGAGAGCCATCGCATACGTTCTGGCAAGCAGCTTCTTACCGGAACCTGCCTCTCCTGCGAAGATATAAGAATGAGACACCTTGCCCATCGCTATGGAATTTTTCATATGTTTGATTATTTCTTCATGCCCGACAATTGACTGAAATCCTTTCACAAGTATCACCCCTCTATCTTAATTTATTTTTCATAACATGATTACAGTGTCAAAAGGTATTCTCCACGTCATGCTTGCATGTAAGTGGAGGTATACCTTATTGACGCGCCCCACATGAGCAAGAAGTGGGGCGGGGGCCCCATGGATTGCGAATGCGGGGCAGGATTGTGGAAGTGCG
>JALFVM010000006.1 GCA_022787145.1 Lachnospiraceae bacterium
GGGCTAGCTGGATTCGAACCAGCGAGTGCAGCAGTCAAAGTGCTGTGCCTTACCGCTTGGCGATAGCCCTTTATACTGGAGACCCATAAACTGGAAAGGTGGATAAAGGGATTCGAACCCTTGGCCTCCAGAGCCACAATCTGGCGCGCTAACCAACTGCGCTATACCCACCATAACGTGTCTGGAGGGATTCGAACCCCCGACCCACGGCTTAGAAGGCCGTTGCTCTATCCAACTGAGCTACAGACACATCCGCTTCGGTAATTTCCAAAGCAAGAGCGGGTGATGGGAATCGAACCCACGTATCTAGCTTGGAAGGCTAGTGTTCTACCATTGAACTACACCCGCATTCTCAGTTATCGCATTTGTCTTTCGCAATAACAGTCGGGGTGACAGGATTCGAACCTGCGGCCTCCTGGTCCCAAACCAGGCGCTCTAGCCAAACTGAGCCACACCCCGATGAGTTTTATGAAATTTTTGTCTTGCGTTAAGTTTTTGTTTTTTATTCGTTTTCCTCAACGCAAGACATATATTACACGATATTCTTCCGAATGTCAACACTTTTTTTTTAATTTTTTTATTTTTTTTAAAATACTGTTTTTTTTGACAATTCCGACTATAATTCATGAAGCTGAAAGTCCCATTTTCCGCCTGTTTTCCGCTCCATCGTTATATAGGTAGGACGCCTTCCGGCCTGTCTTGGATAAGTCAAACTTCCAGGATTCATCACCATAGTTCCGTGCATTTCTTTGATTACGGGACGATGCGTATGACCAAACAAAACTACTTCCGCATTTCGGACGTGTCCTTCCTTCCAAACTCTGGTCAAATCCATCGAGACGCCATAGTAATGTCCATGGGTGACAAAAAAGCGACAGCCGCAGATTTTTCTTTCGATTTCTCTGGGAAGATCCGAAAGAAAATCATTGTTTCCCGAAACGATATACGTCGGACATTCTGCAATCACTGAAATATAATCCTCATCCCGCTCCACATCTCCACAATGGATGAGCGCATTGATCGGTTTTTCCCGCTCAAGCGCTTCCTCCAGTCTTTCGCATCTTCCATGTGTATCACTTACAATCAATATCTTCATACCAATTTTTCCCTCATCGCGCGAAGTGCTTTTCCTCTGTGACTGATTTTATTTTTCTCTTCCATGGACAGTTCCGCGGAAGAACAGCCAAATTCATCCAGGAAAAAGATTGGATCGTAACCGAAACCATTCTCCCCTTTCTCCTCATAGCCGATATAGCCTTCCATCGTTCCTCTTGTCGTCCATACTTTGCCGTCAGGGAAAGCCGCAGCGATGACACAGACAAATCTTGCCGTTCTATTTTCTTTTTCCACTCCGTCCAGACGTTCAATCAGCTTATTGTTCTTAATCGTATACGGCGTATCTTCGCCCATATAACGTGCAGAATAAACTCCAGGCTCCTTATCCAGATAATCAATTTCCAGACCAGAATCATCCGCAAGCACGAGACATCCTGCTTTTTCGCAAATTGCCTTCGCCTTAATAATCGCGTTCTCTTCAAAAGTAGAACCATTTTCTTCTACATCTGCCTCAATGCCGGCTTCCTTCAAAGACAAAATTTCCGCATCCAGATCCCCGAGAATTTCTCGAATTTCTTTCATCTTTCCTTCGTTTCCCGTCGCAAAAATAATCTTTCTCTTTTTCATTTTCGTTCTCACTCCATCCATTAAAAAAATAGCAAAAGCGACTGCTGCCAAAACCAGAAATACTGCTTCCACCATATTCCACTGCGTTTTCTGGTCAAGTCCTTCGTTGACAAGAATCTGTACATCTGTGATCAGATAGCACACCATCTGAAGAGATACAATCACTCCGGAAGCTCCAAACGGCAGCAAAAGCATCTTATAGTGATTTCCCATCTGTTTCAGCCACGAAATCAGCCCGATACAAACAGGAACTACTAACAAAGTCAGATACATTCCAAGCAAAGGCCAGATTTTGTGATACTCCGTAAAAGTCAGCGCAACAGCAGCTGCAGCTGTTACAACAGCCGCGGCAATGCGACTTTGCATCAAATTCTTTTTGTTCTCTTTACTCCCAAAAAGTTCCTGTAAAGTCACTGCTCCCACTTTCGCACAGGTATCCATAGCTGTCGTCACCAATACTGCCAAAATCGCATAAATGACAACCTGCACCAACGGATTCCACTTTTCATCAAAACCAAGTCCCTGCAAGAGACCATACAACGCTCCCGCAAACAGCTCAAGCGGCTGACTTGAACTGATTACATCTTTGGAATTATAGGAAGAACCAACCACAACCAGTACAATGATTCCAAAAAATGCCTGCAAAAGCATTGGTCCATATCCAACAACACGCATACTCCGCTCATTATCCAGCTGGCGGGAGGAAATGCTCGAATTCATCATGGCATGATACGAAGAAAGCACATTCACCGCCAGAATCGTAAATAACACCGGAATCAGATACTGTCCATCCACCTTCCATCCCTGAAATGGTACCATCTCCATCTGCGGATGAACAAAAATAATTCCTACCACTGCCGCCAAAAGCATTCCATACAGCAAAAGACTGCCAAGATAGCTTCGCGACTGCTGCAACAGCCATACAGGAAATATTGCTGACAATACAACGTAGACTGCAAAAATCACCAGCCACACACGTTTCTCCAGATATAAAGGAAACAACACGCCTGCCGCAACTGCTGCACACATCAGCACAATCCCTGTGAAGGAGCTAAGAAACATGGAACATTTCAATCGGTTGAGCAGTCCAAAAATAATGGAAACCGGAATCATCAGAAGAACAATCATGCCAACTGCTCCATGATACACATTCTGCACCAGTACCCCATCTTTATTCGGCACAATGCCGGCCACCTGCTCCATCCCAAACTCCAGAAGGATTGCCAACATAAATACAATAGTCATCCACATAAGCACCAGAAACCATGTTCCAGACCGTTTTCCCATCTGTTCCTGTATGATTGCCCTAACAGTCTTTCCCTTACTTCTCACCGAGGCAAATAAGGCTCCCATATTCTGTGCCGCCCCAAGAAAAACAGTTCCCAGAATAAGCCACAAAAACACTGGAATCCAGCCAAAAGCCGCTGCCAGAATCGTTCCCTGTATCGTTCCCGCTCCTGTCAAAGCACTGAACTGATGCCCAAACACAACTATTGAACGAAATCCCACATAATCCTCACCATCTTCCTGTGCTCTGGCCGGTGTCTTTCGTTTGGGGTTCATCCCCCATTGCTCTGCAAGCCATCCGCCATAAAGAATGTAGGCAACCATCAGAACGATGATTGCTGCTATTAAAATAAAAACGCTGTTCATTCTATTTCTCCTCATCGTAAATATATAGGACATTATAGCATCTTCCCCCAGCATGAGCAAGCACGCAAAACAGTGTTCCCATTTCTTTGAGCAAAATAGCGACATGCGAACGAACCACTCCACACAAAAAAGACATCTGCAGAACTTTTGCATTTCCACAGATGTCTTCTTTCTTTTAGTTATGTCATTTGGTAGTTTAGTACATCGAATAATAAGTTTCTGATATATTGGCGCAGAATGATTGTTTCATATGCAAAGCGGAGAAATGAGGCGTAGCGGTGGCTACGTCAATTGACGACAACGCAGCAGATGAACAATCAGGCAAGTCAATGTGTCAGTTATTTATTATTCGATGTACCAGTGTACTATATGTTCCATATCCCTGAAAATCAGCGGGTGAACGTCTAATTTTTCTGGCTTTTCAGAGTTTTCACACCATCAACAGCAAGGATTACTGCAAGGATAATCAGCAGAGCTGCAAGGACAGTACGAACAACACACCATGTCACACCAGCACCACCGGCAGTAATGCCAAGAATATTTGTCTTCAGTGTGAAACACAGAGATGTAATGGTTACAACCAGCATAAATGCCATCGGGAAAAGGAACATTTTGTTGTTTCTTCCAATTTTTCCAAGCCATGTCGCAATTGCCAGAAGTCCAAGTGCAGCAAGCAGCTGGTTAGCAGCACCAAATAATGGCCAGATGTTTGCGTAACCAGTCAGACCAAGGCCAACGCCAAGAACAACTGTAATGATTGTAGCAACTAACGGATTTGTCAAAATAGCTTTGTAGCCTTTTGCATCTTTGTAAGTCTCTCCCGGCTCAAGCCAGAACTCCTGAAACATATAACGAGCAAGACGTGTTGCTGTATCCAGAGAAGTCAGACAGAATGCAGATACTGCCAGGATTAACAGAGAATAAATAATATTTTCTGCACCAGCCAAAAACGGGATGGTAGATGTCATTTTCGAAATACCTGTTGCAAATACAGCTGTAGGAACAACTGTTTCACCTGCTGCGTAGCTGGACCAGATATATCCAACTGCACAAAGAGAAATAATTGCCAGCGCACACTCAATCAACATACCACCGTAAGCGATTGGACGTGCATCTGCCTCATTGTCAAGCTGTTTTGCTGTTGTACCGGAACCAACGAGTGAGTGGAAACCGGAAATCGCACCACAGGCAATGGTGACAAACAATGCCGGGAACATGTATCCCAGAGAGCTTCCTGTCGGAGCCAGGGTATCTTTAAATCCTGTAAATGCAGGAATGTCCATATGTGCATTTCCTGTAACTCCTGCACCAAGAACGCCGACAATCGCAATAATCATCATAGCATAAAGCAGGAAAGAGCTTAAGTAATCACGTGGCTGAAGCAGAATCCATACTGGTGTTACAGATGCTACTGTGATGTAAATACCAACAATAATCATCCATGTCTTGTTGCTCAGATACAGTGGATGCCAATTCAGACCGATTGCCATACATGCAATGATCACAACGACGCCAATGATCGTAGACACTGCCAGAGGTGCATTACGGCGATATACAAGGAATCCAAATGCAATCGCAACTAAGATAAACAAAATAGAAATCATCGCTGTACTTGCATTTGCGGCACTTGCAGCCATATCAACGGCACCTGTCTCATCAAAGGTAGCCATAAATGTATTTGCAACGATAGAAGCAAATGCAGCAACTACCAGAATCAGTGTCAGATACGCAAATGTCAAAAACAACTTCTTTGCTTTTGATCCCATTGTGTCAGCAATAACCTCTCCGATTGACTGACCTTTGTTACGAATGGATGCAAAAAGAGCACCAAAGTCGTGAACAGCACCAAAGAAAATACCACCAATCAGTACCCATAATAATACAGGAACCCATCCAAATACAGCCGCCTGGATTGGTCCGTTGATCGGGCCGGCACCGGCGATGGATGAAAAGTGATGTCCCATAAGAACTGGTGCTTTGGCAGGAACATAATCCACACCATCTTCCTCTGTGTGAGCAGGCGTCTCCTTTGAAGGGTCTACTCCCCATTGATCAGCAAGCCATTTACCATAAGTAACATAGGCACCGATCAAAATTACAAGGCCAACGATTAATACAACCATACCATTCATTTCTATTACCTCCCTCATACTTAGAATAAATAATGGTATCTAACGGTCAAAAACCCTCTTGCAAAGTCTTTGCCGTGGTATGTAAAAAAGATTAGAGAATCTTTTTATACCCTTTGATAATCTCGCGGGCAGCCCCATTTCCATATAATTTTTTATTTTTCAGATCAAATACTACGATTCTTGCGTCACAATATCCACGAATCGTAAAACGGTAATTTTTCATAAATTTAAATTTTCGAATCAGTTTTTTCGCCTGCTCGTCTACGCTGTCACAGATAAAAACACCCGTGATATACGTGTACATATGATTCGGCGGCGGACATTTTTCCCCGTGCCGTACCATCTCAGGCTCGATATATTCTGTAATCTGCTGTGAAAAAGCTTCCAGATCCTTCCCGGAGAATTCCTCAGTCAGCTTAAAAAAGGCGTGCTCATAACATTGAGCACGCCACAATTCTGTCTTCTTTGTCAGAACATATTTTGCACTGGTAACGTTAAAAGCACCATAAGCATCATATTTTTCCCCATGGACTGTATATGGACATTCCAGATCGAAGCTCTGTCGATAGGAACGAAGCAGCTTCTCCAGCAATTCTTCTTTCTTCATATTCACTCCATCGTTACAGTTTTTATTTACTATCACTTTACATCGGTATCATAGCACACCATGTCAAAAAATGCAAGATTTTGTATATAAATTTTGATTTTCAAATATTCCGATAAATTGTAGTATTGTTTTGCATTATTGCACATAAATCAGCTTTTCCATTTTGTCTTTTACCGTTCCGATCACAGACACTTTCGTATCTATCTGTGCGTTTTCCAACGATTCCACAAGTGCCTGTGCATCGTCTGCACTGACACTAAAGAGCAATCCTCCCGAAGTCTGCGGATCATACAGAAGATCGAGATAACATTCCTCTGTATCGCCAGCCTCCACCTGTCCACCGACATATGACCGATTTCGATAAGCACCGGCAGGCACAAGTCCCATCTTTGCATACTCCGCCGCACCGCTCATAAAAGCAATATCCGATACACGAAGGCGGAAGGAAACATCACTCGCCTTGGCCATCTCCGCACAGTGCCCGAGAAGTCCAAAACCTGTCACGTCGGTACACGCATGAATGGAAAAACCTTCTGCTGCTTCTTTTGCTTTCTTATTCAGAGAAGACATCACCTGCACAGTCTCGCGAATCTCCTGTTCTGATGCCAGCTCTGCCTTTACCGCAGTATTGATGATGCCGCTTCCGATCTGCTTTGTCAAAATGAGCACATCTCCCGGCTGACATCCATAATTTTTGAAAATCTTTTTCGGATGTACAAAGCCAGTCACGCAAAGACCGTATTTTGGTTCTTCATCCTGTACGCTATGTCCGCCCACCAGCACTGCACCGGCTTCTTTCACCTTGTCAGCCCCTCCAGCCAGAATTTCTCCCAGAATAGAAGGATCCAGACAATTGGGAAATCCCACAATATTCAGCGCAATCTTCGGCTCTCCGCCCATCGCATAGACGTCACTGAGTGAATTGGCCGCTGCAATCTGCCCGAACGTATACGGATCATCCACCACAGGAGTAAAAAAGTCAACCGTCTGAATCAGTGCAACCTCATCCGTCACTTTATAAATTGCCGCATCATCGGAAGTCTCAATGCCTACAAGAAGGTTTTCATCATAAAATTTCGGCAGCTTACCCAGAACCTGGGCAAGGGTCTCAGGACCTATTTTCGCCGCTCATCCAGCTGTCCTTGCCAGCTGTGTCAATCGGATTTTTTCAGCCATAACCTTTTTCCTCCCTTCCCGTGTCATCTCTTACTTTCTTTTCGGTGGTCTCGGCCCCATAAACTGATAAAAATATGTTTTTAGCATACCATTGTAAATCTTACGATTTTTATCTGCTTTTTTTCCAATATCGCGTTCCGCCTGCTCATAGGAAGTGATCAAGTACATCGACCAGTCATCCAATCTCCGGTAAGCCTCACCGATCTCATGATAAAGCTGCGGCAGCATTGCCTTTTCCTCCAAACGTTCTCCGTAAGGTGGATTCGTAATGATAAAACCATATTTTTTCGGATGGCGCAAATCTTTTACATCTCTTTGCTGAAAATGAATCATATGGTCGACTTCCGCAAGCCTTGCATTTTCCCTCGCATATTTGATGACCTCTCCATCCAGGTCGTACCCCTGAATATCCGCCTCAACCGACGTATCCATCAGATCTGCTGCCTCATCCAGTGACTCGTACCAGCATTTTCTCGGAATCAGATTGTCCCATTTCTGTGAAAGAAACTCGCGATTCATGCCAGGGGCAATATTCGCCGCCATCATCGCAGCTTCAATCGGGAATGTTCCGCTTCCACAGAACGGATCGACGAGAATTCTGTCTTTTTTCCACGGAGTTAGCATAATCAGCGCCGCCGCCAGCGTCTCTGTAATCGGTGCTTTGGCCGTCATCTGCCGATACCCTCTCTTGTGCAGTGATACACCGGAGGTATCGATTCCAATCGTTGCAACATCCTTCATAAAGGAAACACGCACCGGATAGCTGGCTCCCGTCTCCGGAAACCAGGAAAGACCGTAAACTTTTTTCAGGCGCTCCACCATCGCTTTTTTCATGATTGACTGAATATCCGAAGGACTAAACAGCTTACTCTTGATTGAGTTGGCCTTTGTCACCCAGAATTTTCCGTCCTTTGGAATGAAAGCCTCCCAGGGCAGTTCCTTTGTCTTCTCAAACAGTTCTTCAAACGTGGTTGCACGCACTTCTCCCACTTTCAGAAGGATTCTCTCTGTGGTACGAAGGAAAATATTTGCATCGGCAATTGCTCTGGCATCGCCAAGAAATGTTACCTTTCCATCCTCCACCTTACTGATTTCATATCCAAGATCCAATATCTCGCGTTTTAACACTGCCTCCAGCCCAAAATGGCAGGGGGCAATCAATTCCCAGTATTGTTTTGCCATAAATTCTCCATTCCTGTTTCATCACGAATTACAGTTGTAATTCTTTTACGATTTCTCCGTCAAATCCCCGGATACTGAACAGTCCGTCCTCCAAAACTGCATAGGTAGGAATGTTGCCGCCCTTTGGAATGGAAACAGAACCTGGGTTTAAAAATGTATAATTTTCCAGCTTTTCCGCTGCCAGAAGATGGGTATGTCCCTGGATAAAAATATCGTCTTTCTTCATCGGCGGCAGGTGATCCTGGTTGTATACATGTCCATGGCTGGCATAAATCGTTCTCTCGCCATCCATGATAATACAATAATCTGCCATAATCGGGAACTGCAAAACCATCTGATCCACTTCCGCATCGCAGTTTCCGCGAACAACATACAATTCTTCTTTCACTTCATTTAACAGCGCAATGACATCCTTCGGTGCATATTCCTTTGGAAGATCATTTCTCGGACCGTGATAAAGCAGATCACCCAGCAACACCAGGCGATCTGCCTTCTCTGCTCGATATGCCTCCAACATTTTCTTACAATAATAGATCGATCCATGTATATCGGATGCAAACATGTATTTCATTTTCTTCACCTCTTGTTTTTCTTATTTTTCCGTATTCACTGAGAATACTGCCTGTTGAATAGTTGCCTGTTTTTTCATTCTACTATGATTATCCGGAAATTACAAGATTTCTTCCATGATAAGCCAAAAAGCCCCCGATTACTGACCGCACCCGATATCCAAGCTTCCTATACTTTTTTGCCGCCAGCATACTGGCTCCGCCTCTATCACAGTAAAAAACAAGAATTTTCTCTCTAGGAAATGGTTTCTCTTCATCTAAAGTCTCATACGGAACAGAAATGGCATTTTTTATATGAGAAACTGCATACTCTTCTTTTGAGCGCAAATCTATAATCAGGGAATCTCTTCGTTCCACATAATAATCCAGCATCTTAGGAGAAATGGTTTCCAGTTGAAACATGATAAATTTTCCTTTTTGTTTATTATATGCATTTCCCATTCATAAGCGAAAAATGGAGCTTTCCAGAAAAACAACGAAACCGGAAAGCCCAAAGGCTTCCCGGCGTACATTGCAGCAGTCTGAACTTTTAGTAGTTATCATCATAATCAGAAGTCATGTTGTTTCTGTTGGATACATTTCTGTTAGATGAATTTTTGTTATTTGCGTTCTGTGTATAAGCATTTTTGCTTGTAGTATTCTTGCCGGTCGCATTTTTGCTTGTGGTGCTTGATGTGGAAGCATTTCTGCTGGTCGTGTTCCGGCTGGATGTGTTGCCCTCATTAGACATCTTATTGCTATTTGATTCATAATTCTTTGCCATTTTTTTGTTCCTCCTGTAAAATAAAATTTTTATTTACAGTTGTATTGTTCCATAGCAGGAGAAGAATTATGCACTTATTTTTGTCGCTTTCTGCTATTTTTTATGGTAGAAAATACCAAAAATATAACAATATTCTCTAATAATTGTTGCAATTTAAATTGAACTATATTATAATCTACTGTGTAAAAGAAATTTACCCTTCAAAAATTTTTTTTACAGTAACCCCTTATTTAATTATTTATACTCCCCTCGAAACAGCCGGTAGCTCCCCTACCGGCTGTTTCTCTATGCATTCAAAAGTATTACGAGTAGAAACGCTCCACCAGTGTATAATATCCATTCCGATAAAAATTGCTCAGTGTCACTCCACCTTCATCAACCGTCATAGTAAAAACGCCTTCTGAATCAAACTGCACGGTATATACGTTCGGCGATACCAGATAAACATAGCCATGCTCATAATTTGTTTCCTGGTTAACTCCATCCGGGAAATACTCCGTATCATAAAAATCCACTTCACCTACACAGTCCCCTGCATTGCAGAAAAACAGTCCCGGATCTGTATAAAGGCTCACATTTAACTCACAGAACTTCAGCGGAGAAGCAGAATATTCCAAATAATATTTTCCTGCACAGCCGATACAACTGCTGCCCATGGATGCATTGCTTGTATTTGTATTTGATTGTCCAGACAAAAGGCTGATGTTGCTTTTTTCATACTGATTAAAGACATTTTCACTGAAAGCCTCCGGCTCCACCGAAGGTGTATACCATGCTTTTGCATTAAAGTAATCTTGAATTGCCTGATCCTTAAATTTGCGCCCATGTCTTGCATAAATCTCATTGATTGCCATCTGACGCAGATTTGCATCCATAGCACTGACTTCCTCCTGCGTCAGCATTCTGGAATCACTGCCCTCAATGATATAACTGCCGTCCTTTGGCATTTCTGTCTCTGCGATTGTCGGCCCAGGAACGGGAGTTGACGTCACTGCAGGCGTCGCTGTCGCGGTTGGCGTTGATGTCGCCGTTGCCGTAATCACAGGTATTGGTGTCTCTTGCGTTTTTTCTGCCTGCACTTGCTTGTGTGACTCACTTTCGGTACTTTCGCATCCCGTAAACGATGTCAGAATTGCTACCATAGCAAGCATCGTCAGCGTTTTTTTCATCTTTCTTCTCATACTTCTCTTTCCTTTCTTTTTTCATTATTGTTGGCTTCTTGTGACTATAAACCTTCCCCCTCGGTCAGATGCCTTCCGCTTCGGATTTTATGCAGATATTCTTTCCATTTTTAATTTGATAACAGTATACTCAATCTCGCCTGCACTTGCAAGAGATTAATGAACAGAAAACTTTTTATGGTAAAAAAAAGCCCTCAAAAATTTACTATCTTTTTTTCTGACGAATTTCTATAATAAGTATAAACAATCAAAGAACAAGGAGGTCCTGAATATGTTATCTGTATATGAAAAAGCCACACAGGAAACCAGTCCATTATTCGTTCGCCAGGACCTGCCCCATCAGGCGAGTGTTATCGCATGGAAAGGTCAAAATGAAATCGAGCTGACTTTTGCGAAACACAAACATGGGGTATCGATTCCTGCCAATGAGGTGGAGAAACACCTGAAAAATCTTCGCCGTAATCTGGACGCCTATCTGATGTCCCGCACAAACGTAGGAAAAAATTCTTTGAGCATTCGTGGGTACGGCGGCATGACGCTTCGCTTTAACTGCAAGAATGAAGGCGTATGCATCGACGATTATCTTTGTCTCGTATCCAACGAAAAAGAATATGCTTACTATGCATCGGCTCTTCGCAAAGCAAGTGCCACAGCATTGACCACTAATTAACTCCAAATTCATCAAAAAAGACAAATGGAAGGATCAGCATCCTTCCATTTGCCTTTTAAGAAAAATGAATATACCGTTTTTTATTTATCCAAACTGGCGCAGGATATAATCTGCCAGTATTTTTCCTGCGCTTTCCTCCGCCACTAACCCCGGAAGAGGAGGTGCGGCAAGATAATGAATTTTTTCTTTTGTTTTGGAATCAGCTCCAACTGCCCCGCTTGCAATATCGATGAAAAATGTTGTCTCCGGCCATTTGGCTGTCGTTTCTTCGTCCGCAACGAGCGCCGGCACCGAATTAATAATCACTTCCGCTGGTGCTGTCTTTTTCCAATTTTCCAGGGATAACACTTGCGCACCATCATCCATTGTCTTTTCAAACTGATCCACAATTCGATGTTCAATTCCAAGTTTTTCCAGCAATTCATGCGCTGCCTGACCGACATAGCCATATCCAACCAGATCAATGGACTGTTCAAAGATGCTTTTTGTCGTCTCTTTCAAAAGAAGATACAAAATCCCCTCTGCAGTCAGACGCACATTTTTTCTTCGAACCTGCTCGTCTTCAAAATAACATTTTACCTCACGCTGCAGATGTTTCAGATAATCCGTCTGCAGTCCGGTGATAATCTGTGCCTTAGGTCGAAGTCCGACAAGTGTTTTTTCCATTGGAAATGCAATACCCGGAATGCAGGCATTTCCCTCCTGATTGATTCCGCGAATCGGCAGAATCAAAGCATCCCACTCCTGCGCTCTTCCTTCCATTTCTTCCAGATCAGCCGTCTGTGTGCAGGCAAGTACCTCAAAACCTGCCTCTGTCAGCTCACGCACAATGACTTTCATTCTTCCGTCTGAAATCATAACTGCCGCTTTTTTCATCGTCTTCATCTCCTTTTAGATATACATAAAGATAAATCCTACCACTGCCATGCAGATACACATCGGAACCATATAGAACATGGATTTGAGCGGGTCAACCTTCTTGCCAAGAATACCGCCAACGATACCTGCTACGACAAAGGTTGTAATATCCACCGGCGGAAGTCCCATACCAGCTGCTGCCAGATGCGCACCTGCAACACCCGTCAGAGTCACGTTTCTTCCGGTAGCTACCAGTGCCGGTCCAAAGAACGTAAATACAACGTTCTGTGCCGTAGACTGAGAACCAGTCAGCATACCCATCAGCATCATTGCTGCAGCACCTCCGAATTTCAAAACGTTGGAATCCAGATTCATAGCGAACTGCTGTACAGCGTCTACCTGACCGCCTGCATAGAAGCATCCAAGCATAAATGCAGCGCAAACCTGAAGCGCAACCGTTGCCTTTACTTTGTTCAGACCACTGCTTAACGTTTCTTTCGCCTGACAGCGCACTCTCGGGAAGCAGAAAGAAATAATTGTTACAAAAATGATAGACAGTACGATTCCGTTTGATACGCCTTTCAGAATTGATACATTACTCAGCCATTCATAGAAAGAAATGGTGGTGTTTTCATCAATTGTGATAAACTTAATCTGAGAAAGCAGATCCGGCATCAAGTCAAAATGCAGTTTCTCATTCGTAATGGTTCTCAAAATCACAACCAGCACCAGAATGCACAGCGGAATCAAAGAAGTCCAGTTTTTTCTCAAAATCTGTCCTGCTGTCTCTGTAATCTGAATTTCATTGCCGTCCTCATCGTACTCTTTGATGACCGGATGGCCTTTGATGAAAAACAGAATCATATATGCGGTCACCGCAATTACAATCAATGGTACGGTAATATAACCATAACGGATTGTCGCATCGGGGTCAGACCCTACCAGAGAAGAAGACAGCGCAAACGCCTGTGAAATCGGAGGCATAATCGACCCCATCGACGCGCCCGCTACAATAATACAGCAAATCTGCTCCGGAGAAAGTCCCACGGAAGACAAGACACCGATTGTCAGCACACCGATTACTGTGGAGGCAGCCACTGCATCACCAAGCAGAGAACCTGACAACACCAGTGCCAGAACAACACAAACAACAAGGATACGCGGAGATTTGTAAAATTTTGCCTTCAAAGCTCCCATTACGGTATCCATCGTGCCAAGACGCACCTGCGTTTCCGCATAAATACTTCCAAACAAAGACAGACAGATGACCCATCCAATACGGTCCAATCCGTCGATCCATGCGCCAATCCACTGACTCGGCGCAAACACACCGCCGAGAAGCAATGACAAAACCCCCGCTGACATCAGCGCCACATAAATGTTTCCTCCAATTCTCGGCAATTTCTTGCACAAAATGACAAACAGCAAGACCACCACAGGAATGATTACTTTAATCATATAGTTTTTTCTCCTCATCACTTTTCATTTTATTTTTTTCTTTTAATATTTTTCTGAAGGCTGAATAAGTAAGTCCCGTCAGTTTCTTTATGTTTTTGTTCAGATGCGTCTGATCATAAAAGCCCAGGTTGTAAACACAATCCATGACATCCCCATCATCCTGGATTTGCGCTTCCATGATACTTTGAAGCCGCAGAATATCGTACAGCCTCTTCGCACTGATGCCGGTATATTCTTTGATGATATCACGGACATAGCGCGGCGTATAAGTGATGTGCGAAATCAATTCCTCCACTGAGAGATACTGGCATTCTCCCATACTGTTTCTTACAAACTGATTTACAATATCACTCATCCAGAACTTCAGACGACAGCCACAAACCAGCTCCATAAGCGCCTCAAAACGCTTTGTTGGCTCCTGTACCTGCATGGCATTTCGTATCTGTTCCTCCCCGCCGAAATCCGCAGTATCCAGATAAATCTCCTGATTGACAACTCCTTTCAGCCGTTCAAACATATATTGGGGCGGAAAACGCAAGATCACATACCAGACATCTTTTTTCTGCCAGGTACGCATCGTCTCGGTAATTCTGCCGATAAACCGCACCGCGCATTTTCCATCCTGATACTGCTCAAAGCTCATAAGGGTACAGGCATTCGAATACATCACCATGCCCGTATCCTCACGAAATTTTATACAAAACTCCTGAATCGGCAGTTCCCCGTCTCCCCAGTCATACGACCGGACCTCATGCATCAGATATTCCTCCGGATAGCATCGCTGAACGGGAATCACTGCCTTTTTCTTCTCCTCACCCATAATGAGATCATCCTGCCATTACTCATTCTTTCATCAACGCAAATCGATTCGGATCAAAGTCTTTTAGAGAATACGATTCTTTTCCGTATACAATCTGTTCTGCCAGAAGCTTTCCGGTGATCGGAGAGAGCGCAATTCCGTCTCCCTCATGACCGGCAGCCATATAAAAGCCTTCCAGTCCATTTACTTTACCGATCAAAGGCAGTCCGTCCGGTGTGTAAGGACGAAGTCCTGCAAAACAGCGGATAAAACAGACATCCTTGAGTGCCGGGAAAAAGCGCACGGCACGACGCAGAATCGTCTCGATTGCCTCTAGGGTATTTTCTCTGTCAAATCCCACAAACTCACGCGTTCCTCCAATAATCAGACCGCCGTTTTCTGTCTGTTCAATGCTGAGTGAATTACCCATTTTCAGAGCTTCCTGATCCGTCACTGCCTCCGGTCTGAATTTTACTACGTTATAGCGCGCACACTGAAGCGTCACATCCATAAACGGACCGGTCGGTTCCGTCACGATGAGCTGACCTTTTCTCGGCTGAATCGGAATGTCAAGCCCAGCCATCTTGCCTATGTTTGCAGCCCAGGCTCCACAGGCATTCACCACAGCATCTGCGTAAAAATCACCCTTCGTAGTTTTTACGCCTTTCACTGTTTTTCCATCCATGATCAGATCCGTCACTTCCGTCTCCGTCAAAATCTCCGCGCCATTTCTCTTTGCCGCTTTCGCAAAAGCCATCGTCAGTTTGATCGGGTTAACTTTTCCACCTGTCGGTGAATACAGAGCACCCTTCAAATCCGGTGCCAGCATCGGCTCAATCTCTCTTGCTTCCTCAATCGAAATCATGCGGATATCCACTCCGCTTTTTCTCTGTTCTTCTACAATCTCTGACAAAATATCCCACTGAAGCTGATCCTCTACCGGCTGCATACCTCCACAGCGAAGCCCATACTCAATATCCTCACCAAGTTCCTCGCCAAGATGCTCAAACATCGCAATGCTCTGTACAGCCAGCTCCATCTGTGCCCCCGGTTTCTTGGTGTGATATCCAACAACTCCATCCGTCGCACCGGCAGCACCTCTTGTCAGGTCTTCACGCTCAATCTGAAGTACTTTTTTTCCAAGCTTTGATAAATGCCAGGTGACGGAGCTTCCGATAATTCCGCCGCCAATCACAATGATATCTGCGTCTTTACTCATCTTCTGCTCCTCCTATCATTCCAATTTTCACCGGACGCACCGGAATTCTGCTCTTTGGCGGCAAGATTTCCGCCATCGGTCTGCCCGTCTGTTCTGCAATTATTTTTGCAACAAGACGCTCACACGTTTTTCCCTGACAAAGTCCCATGCCTGCTCTCGTCCTTCTCTTTACGCCGTCCACCGTCGTTGCTCCGTCTGCAATGGCATCCAGGATTTCCTGACGGGTCACTTCCTGGCAGCGGCAGATAATTATATCTTCCATGATTACCCCTCCTGTCTTGGCAGCCGCTTCATGCTGCGCACTTCATCCGCATATACTTTTGGAATTGCCATGCTGATCACAGCTGTTCCCGCATATGCTTTTGGCTTTTTGACACTCACAATCCGACCTTTGCATACCACTTCTCCGGCACGGCTGACCGCATCCACTATGTCTCCTTCTTTTGGAAGCGGAATGTATTCAAATGGAAAATCGATGGTTGCCTCTCCTTCGTCAAATGCTTTGTTGACAATCGTAATCGCAAGCCCCGGACAAGCCGCAACACAGACACCGCATCCCACACATTTTTCTTCATTAATACGCGGAAGATTGGTAATCTCCTCTCCAATCGTGATTGCCCCAAACTTGCAGGCACTCTCACATGGATTACATGGAATTCCCTGCACACATTCGATACAGGCAACTCTTCCCTCCAGCATCCTTTTCTCGGATGGCACTCCGGGTGCGTTGGCAAGCTCTTCTTTTGAAGGCACCCCTGTATAAATAATTCCGTTTTTACTCATGACTGCCAGACTCCTTTCCATTCTGCTGACGGTAGATTTCCATATCTGCAATCTGCTTTTCTTTGTTCTTTCGTCTTCCCTCTCCAAATACACCGGAACGCAGCGTATTCAGTCTCTGACGAATCTGCGCTTTCTTCTGGGCAGCTTCCTCCGTTGTCAGATAGCCCAGTGCTTCTGCTGCTGCCACACCAGCCATATTTCCTTCTTCCATCGCAGAGGAAGCTTCCTCCACACCAGTCACATCACCGGCCACATAGACGCCTTCCACAGTCGTCTCCATATTCGCATCATGAAGCGGTACATGTCCTCCAAACTGCGGAATAAAATCAAATTGACAGCCAACCATCCACACAAGCTCTGTCATCGGATTCAAGCCGACAGCCAGACAGACCGTATCTACATCAAACGTCTGCTCCGTGCCGGGAATCATGTTCCAATGCTCATCCAGGGCTGCAATCTCAACTCCTTCGACTTCCTCTTTTCCAAAAACGCGTTTAATCGTATGTCCCACGTAAATCGGCACACCCGCACGACGAATCTTACCTGCATGTACACCGTAGCCGCCAATCTTCGGCGCACCTTCCACAATACCGACCACATCTGCACCAGCCTGCATCAGCTGATAGGATACGATCAGCCCAACGTTACCGCTTCCTACCATCAAAACGCGTTTTCCAGGAAGGACACGGTTGACATTAATCATCGTCTGAGCCGCACCTGCTCCCATAACCCCTGGAAGTGTACTTCCCGGAAATGCCATGTAATTTTCCTTGGCTCCGGCTGCGATGATGATTTTTTTTGCCTTTACGGAATAATTTACACCATCGCTGATCACACCCATACTTTTATCCGGCAGCAATCCATACACCAGCGAATCCAACATCACTCTTGCACCGCTCTCCTGCACTTTCTGCAAAAGCTGCTCACCGATTATGTAGCCTCTCGTTCCTGCCTGGTGTTCTCTGGATCCGAAGAATTTATGTATCTGTTTAAACAGTTGTCCACCGGGACGTTTGTTCTCATCAATGACCAGTACGTCCGCTCCTGCTGATGCTGCCTGATATGCAGCACTCAAACCGGCACTTCCGGCTCCAATGATCGCCACATCTGCTGTTAATACTTTCATTTTTTCTCTTCCTCCTGTCTGCTGTTCAAAGATGCCAGGCCTTCCTGCTTCTCCACCCGCATGCCTTCTTTTACCATTGTCACACAGGTTCTTGTATTCGGTATTCCATCTACGATCATCATGCAGTCGGTACATCTTCCGATCGCACAGAAAATTCCCCTTGGCTCATGCCTCTTTGCTGTCGTTCGAAATACGCGGATGCCCGCATTCATCAAAGCCGCCGCAATCGGTTCCCCCTCAATGGCCTCCATCGGCCGACCATTATAATAAAATGTCACTTTCTTTTGTTCTCCCAAATCATTTAGAATTGGATGCTTTTCCACTCGCATTTTTCTGCCTCCTCTTTTCTTGAAATGCTATCATGCCTACAGAAAATTATATCTCATTTGCGACTCATAATCCAATTATTTAAGAAAAAAAGTATCATTTTTTCTGATGAAACAAAGAGACAGTTCTGCATGGACAAGGGGACGGTTTGTGTCCGGAAATCCTAGAATTTCCGGACACAAACCGTCCCCTTGTTCCAGACAGTCTCATTCCTCATCATTTCTCATCCACAGAATACTAGGGATAAACCTTATGATCCAGACATACGCTCTTCGTGCTGTCCATCTTAATCTTATCATAAAATTTTCGCTGATGCGCCGCACAATCGATTCTGCATCGTCGTAATCAGCACCTACAACCATTACCGGATACAAGACTGATAATAAGCGCCACTGATTTTTCTTTCGTTCCAGAAGCATCTGGTCAGCTCTCTCAAACATTGCGGATGCAATGGCAATAAACGATTGATTTTCTCTTCTCTACCTCTTTTCTTTCTTTTTCTTACGTAAAACTACCACCGCACCAATGATAACTGCTGCAGCTGCCAATACACCAATCCATGCAGCAATCGGTGTATCATCACCAGTCTTTACAGATTTTGCAGTACCGGATGTGGTTGGAGTATTAATTGTACTTCTCACAGGAGTCGTCGTTTTCGGTGTTGCCGTTGGAACTGGAGTTGTAGTAACCTCATGTGTCTCAGCCTTCGGATAAGCCTCCACATCATACAGCCAATCATCAGAAGTTATATATGGAAGGGACAAAAGCATTGGAGATACCTTTGTATTTCCGGTGCTTTCACTTTGGACAATCAGATACATGCCAGAATCAAGCAAAGCATTCCCCTCACTGTCCTTTCCAAAAACAACCACACCTTGTTCATTTGTAGTTCCCTTTTGAACCAGATTAAGTCTGGAGGATTTGACCAATTTTTCCAGTTTGTTTGCTGCCTCTACAGATGCCTCAGCAGTTGTCAGTTTTGAAAAATCCACGCCAGTCGATTCCAGTGCCGGATCAATCTCAAAACCGATTGTCCCGCCGTTATCTTTCACACTTCCAACTTTATAAAGCTGAATTCCAACGCCAGGCAGCGCTTCCTGATCAGAACCTTCTGCACCTTTCCTCAATGTTAACGTAAAACTTCCCTTTCTGTCTGGCTCATACCCATCAGCAAATACCGTCTGAACAAGGCCAAACATCATAGACAAAACCATCAGAAATACAAGAAATCTTTTTATTCCTTTTCTTCTCATTTCTTTCCCTCCTTCTTTTTCTCATAACAAAGTATAAAATAATTACACTGATCAAGAACACGCCAAGTCCAATCATCAGCAGGAGTTTTGTATCAATTCCTGCCACCTGCTCAGCTTCCATGGCTGCTGCCTGTTTTTCTATTTCTTCCACATACTTTGTACGTTTTCCCCTCACCAGAAGTCAATGTATATTGACTCCATAGGGAGTACAGGTAATCAGCGTCACGTAATCTTCACCCTCGACAATCTCCAGACTTTGCGCTTTCTCCGGCAGAACAACCTGAATCTTCCACCTGATAGGCAAGCTTTTTATCCAGAATATTCAGAACGAAGCTATCGCCCTCTTCTTTTTCATGGCTTACTTCCTTTTTGTATGTCGGTATTGCAAACTTCACAGTCCTGTTTTTTCAAAGATTTCTATCTTTGCCTATGAACATTATTATACTCTATTCTCTTACCATCCTTCAAGGAGAATCTTATCATTTCTTCAATTTTTGTTCCCGCAGATACAATACAACGATAAAGGCTGCTGTAATTCCAAGTCCAACCACAGCCCACAGCAGATAATTGGTGTGCAGACTGATTCCTGCTGTATTTTTTTCTTCTGCCTGAACGGTTTCCGGTTCATAATCTACCCGATGTCCCCGAACCAACAGCCTCTGTGTATTCACTCCATACGGCGTGCAGGTAAGAAGTGTCACAAAGTCTTTTCCTTCCTCCACCACCAAATCTTTTGTATCTTCCGGATCTACAACTGAGATTTTGTCCACTTCATAGCAGAGAATATCATCTAATATGTACAGAAGGAAATGATCTCCATCTTCCATTTTGTCCAGATCTGTAAACAGAGATGCGCTCGGAAGACCTCGATGCGCCGATATGACAGCATGTGTGCTCTCTCCGCCTGTCGGTAGGGAACTCCCTTCCAGATGACCGGCCGCCTTCTCCAGTATTTCGGTACTAACTGTGTGATAAACAGGAATCTTGATGTTAATCTTTGGAATCTCCACATATCCCATCATGCCGTCACCAGTCAGATTCAGACAGGACATGTACTCGCGATCCGGTTCCTCCGAAGATGCCGCAACCGCAAATGAATCCGGAAGAATTGCTGGGAGAAGTGCCTCGTTGTAAGCGCGCGCCTTTTTCCATTCCTCTTCATAATCAATCCTGCCTGCTTGCTGTGCTTCTTTCACAGTTTTGTCATAACCTGTAATCAGTTGTTTCTGCCTGTAGTCATTCCATTTGTTGGAAATCATCGGATACAACAACAAGGACAATCCGGATAAAAATATGAATACTATGATCATCTTTTTCAAATATTTCTTCATCTGCACTCTCCTTACTATTGTATAGATTTTAATAATACCGGGGCAGGCAATCCCGCCCCGTCCTTATTAAGTACCAATGGTTTCGTTGTATTTAATCGCAATGTTGTAAAGTTGTATTGTTATATTATTGTAATGTCGTATTGCTGTAATGTTGCAATATTTTCGTGCTGTATTGTTGAATTGTTGAATCTTTGAATCTTCTATATTCTCTTATTTAGAAATTCTTCTGCGGCTTGCGAACAGGAGAGCTGCTGCAAAGATCATAATCAGGCTTCCTGCTACGGTGAAGATGGTAGTACCGATACCACCTGTGGATGGGAGGTTAACAAGTTTACTATTCTTAAATCCGTATGGATTCTGTACTTCTGGTTTAGTCGTTTCTTTTGTCTCTGCGTTGTAGGTATACCGTGTTTCATGATCGCCAATCTTTACCGTATAGCTATTTAACGTTCCATCAATATCGAATGTAGCATCAATCTTCACTGGAATAATTGCTGGATTAATCGTATAACCAGTTGGTGCTTTTGTTTCTTTTAAGTAATATGTTACATCACTGTCCAGCCCATTGATTTCCAAATACCCATCATTATCTGTTGTATATGTTCCAATAACAATTGCATTCGGATTTTTATCAGGATTAGAAGTATAAAGCTTAAACTCAGCTCCACTAAGAGGCGTCACGCCTTGATCAAATACAACTTGCCCCTCTGAAAATTTCACATCACCTTTATCATTAATCTTGATAAATTCGTTTGTTTTTTCACTTGTCTTTCCACTGAAGGTAGTGTCAATACCAAATGTATAATGTCTTGTTATATCAGTTTTTTCCTGAGAGTCATCATTTGTTGAATATTCTAATTTTGCAGTGTTGTTTGCTTCATCTACTGTAATTTTTGCATCAGTAGTAACTTTTGCATAATATGTGATTACAATCTTTTTATTTGTATTGGCTTTAACAAACTTTTTTCCTTCCTCTGTTGATGCTAAATCAATTTTAAATTCCGTCGCACCGTTTGCAATAGTTCCATCAGCTACAGGAACGGACGTATCTTCGCCTTCCAACTTAGCACTAAATGGATGAGCATCATCTACTACTAATGCAAGTCCAGTTAATGTATCTGTAATAACATATTTCTGTAAATCAATATTTTCTGTATAACTAGGAATATCAGCAGTAATCTTGAACTGAATAATATCACCATACTGAACACCCTGTACATTTGGTGTTATTGCCTCTTTTTTAATAGTAGGCTGAGATTTTTTTGCATAGACATCGCTTCCCCAAGAATCTGTATTAAGATTTAATTCTCCATATTCCAATCCATCTGTTCCTTGCTGTACACTTACAATTGCAGGATTATATAAGTAATTCTTTGAGCCTGTAATAATAATCATCCAAGTTCCTGCTGATAAATTATCAGTAGTATCAGAAACATAAGTTCCATCTGTTTGCTTCACAAGTGATTTTGAAGGTATTAATTCGTCTATTCTTTTTGCAAGTTTCTGCACATCAGCAGCCGTTGGAGTTAAATTTCCATTCGTATCTTTTGTAATTGTATCTGCAATTACTGGCTCATAGTATCCAGCTTCATTATATTTAATAATCTGATATGCCGTTACAGTTACTCCAGTTTCATTTTCTACTCCGATTACCTTTACCTGCTTATCGTCTGTATCAGTTGTAGCAAACGCGGTGACTGTCATTGCCAGTGTCATAATTGCTGCCAATAATACAGCTAAAATTTTCTTCATCTTACTCATCTCTCCTTTTCATCTTTTTCTTCTTTCTTAACAAGTTACTGGTTACTCAAAATCTTATTTGCGATACAGGAATCGCTGAGCTCTTATCATCTGTCTCTCAGTACCTCCCTGCACTTATTTTTATATACGATGAATGCGGCTGCCATCATAAGTGACATACCACTCATCATATACCAGAAGATTCCGTTTCCTCCGGTACTTGGCAATTCATAAGCCGGAGTGTTGTAACATGTATAACTGTAAATCCCATCGTTTTTAATGGTTTTTACGGTTACTTCGCCTTTTTTGATTACAGGAAGTGCACCTTTGTATTCGATTTGAACCGTCCATGTCGAAGTCTCCAGTGTATAGCCTGCCGGTGCTTTTACTTCTTTGAAAGTGTAAGTACCAGGTTTGATTTCCTTAAAAGATACTGCTGTGTCATTAAATGTCCACTGAATAATACCATCCGCATCTGAGACACCCTTATAAATCAATGCTTCGTCTTCGTCTGACTTTAATTCAAATTCAGCTCCCTGCAATTTTATTGAAGAATCAGAACTGCTTTTCTTTAAAATGTTCCATTCACTCACTTCACTGTTTACAATCGTTGTCGTAAGTCCATTTTCACTTTCCATAATCTCTGTCTCATATATGCTATCCTGGCCAGGCTTCTGTAAGATGCTTATTTCTTTTGCCGTATAGAAAATATCTACTGCTTCCGATCCTTGCATATAATATTTCTTCGGAAGATTAATCCATCGGAAGGTCCAGTTGTTACCCTCGTTCAGCAGTACCTCTGCCTGTTGATCAGCCGGTAAAATCTGATTTGTGATCTCTGTTCTGTCAGAGTCACTTCCCACATATGCGGCTAATTTTACTTTGACACCTGCTCCCGTGGTTCCCTTCCATTGCTTGATGACTGTATGGCTTACTTTTGCCTGAACAACCGGGTCTGGATACCTTTTGGTCTCTTCCTCGTATTTTCCGTCTGTTACACGACTGTATGTCAGGGAAGCCGCACTGTTCGATAACAATCCATCCTGGCCGGAACTTGTCACATTTCCCGGATAATCTGTTCTTGCATCACCTTTTGCATCATACGATGTCATATATGCTGCCTCAGTAAGTTTTACATTGAAAGAAATCGTATAAACAACATCGCGTTCGAGGAAATACTCTTTTCCAAAATTTACACTGATTGTCTTGTTGTTTAAGTCAATCGTCCAGGTGTAGTCTCCGCTATAATCCACTGCATTTTTGATAGAATCATTTTTGCTGTGTCTTTGGACTTTCAGTCCCAGTTCCTGAATCAGCGAAGAATCCGAAGAATCAATCGTGATTGTTCCATCTCCATCTGCGTCATACTTTGCAAACAACTCGCCAGCCTCATCTGAAAAAGTCACATACTCTGAAAGAGTATCACGGATTGTCACATCACCAATCTGTTTTGTGATTGATCCGACAATCACATCAAAAGCTGCTTCCAAATCAGATTCCTGATCGGCATAAAAGCTTTGCTTGACAGAAGCACCCGTAATCGCATTTATAATATCTTTCGATAAAAATTCATCCCCTTCTCTTACTGCAACGGTATAGAAACCAGATAAATTTGAAAACTTTGCGGCCTGTTCTTTCGCTTTCTCTTTTCCAGAATTTACATCTCCTACATAAGAACGCTCGTCTGTATAATCTGCCCCTTTTGTATATCCATACGGTTCACCATCTGTCACAAAGATTACAAACTTTTTCCGTTCAGTTGTCTTGAGAACATCCTGTGCGGCCATAAAAGCTGCATGATAGTTTGTTCCATATCCTATCGTCTTATTGTTGATCTCATTCAGAAGACTTTGCTTATCATTGGTAAAGGCATTCGTTAATCCTCCATAAATCTGAGCTGCCTTATCAAACCAGACAATACTGATTCTGTTTTTGGAGTTTTCTCCGAGGAATGTATTCACTGCTAATCTTGCTGATGACTGTACTGCTGCCCAGCGTGTTCCGCTCTTGAAAGTCGAATTCATGCTGCTTGAGCGATCCAGTATCAGTACAATATCCGCCGGAATTGGCTCCGTGTTTGGAATTCCAGTCACATCCAGATACAAACGGTAGAACTCATCTCCACTCAGACCTGTTTCTGTATTGCTTCCTCCGTCTCCAAGATAATCAATATACTTTCTGTAAGGAACATCCTCCGGAGTATCCTCCGAAGGTGGTGTTCCCGGTTTTGAATTGATGATTTCTCCCTTTTCTGTAAGATTCGTGGATTGGTACAGCATATTTTTGATATCGGATTCCAGATCACCTGCGTGAGGTGTACCGTGATCCTGTATCAATTTATCCCTGTCTGTTGTATAACACAGCCGAACGCTGTATGTGTCCACGGATGCGATATATCCATTCGGTGCCTGGCTTTCTTCCAATTGATATGTGCCGTATGCAAGATTGCGGAATTTTACATATCCGTCAGAACCGGAAACTGCCGTCTCATCTCCCAGAAGGAAGACTGCTCCCGGCAATGCATTTCCGTCTTCGTCCGTCTTTTGAAACTCCACATCATACAGAAGTCCCCTTACTTCAGGTACTGTAAACTCTGTATCTTTCGTTTCTTCTGTTTCTTCTGTTTTATAAGAATATTTTAAGATTGTCGTTCCATTCGTCTGATATGGATAATCTTTTTTCGTATCATCATTCAGATACTCTGCACAGCTGTTAAAGCCTTCTTTTTCTACCATAAGGCGAACTTTATAAATCAACTGATATGCGTACTTGCGGTAAACCCGCTCCGTATCTGTGTCTTTATCAAAAATTTCGAAATCATCAGCACTTCCCGAAGTTTCCGGAGCTGTAAATTCACTCCAGGTAAGTGTCCCTGTTGTCTCATCAAAATTTGCAGTGCCATTAGTACACTCAACCAACTGTTTGTATTCGATATATTCTCCCATAGGATCTGTTACAACCGTTGGAAGTGCCATAGGACTCATTGAAACAAAATCATCTTTATGAATGGCTTTCTCCGTGATTGTAGTCCATGCGTCTGCTGGTAATGTAAGGACACCATTGTCATAGGAAACTCCTCCTATTTTCCAGTACGTGTCTGAACCAGGTGCAGCTAACAGAATTGTAAAGGAATCTGTAGAATTCTGTGGTATAGAATAATATCCATCATAATCCATCTCTACCGCTGTAGTCTCATCTGTATTTTTCAATATAATCTTTGCGACATGTTTGCATGCATCTGGCTTTGTAGTGTTCTGATTCGCCTCTTCCTCAGTTTCACAAAGCTTTGCAGCCTGTCCTCCGCTGGATGCATTTTTTACTTCATCCGGAGTGGGATTTTCGGGAAGGGTTATGGAATCTTTATTACAGTTGCTGTTTAAAATCCATACCGATGCATGGGAAATAAATTCTTCCCAGCTCCACTGCATCTGTGGTTCTATATTTAAATATACATAAAACTCATTTTCTGTTTCGGTCGGAATTACGTTTTTCTGAATTCTGAAGAGCCCGTCCTCGGTAACCTGCATGTTTGTTGTACCATATTCTCCACTGACAACCTGCCATTCGTTGGTGATACTGCCTGTCGGCATATAATCCTCTGCAATGCTTTTCGCGATAGAGGAATAGGCATATGTTCCAGCTTCACTCGATCCTCCCGCTACTTTGCCAGCTCCAAATAAAGTGAGAGCACTTTTTGCCACCTTTGTTATTTCGGTTGGCTCTGGCGTCTCGGTCGCTTCCGGCGTTTCTGTTGGCTCTGTGGTTTCCGCTTCTTCCTGAACTTCCGTTTCCTTTACTTCCAACCATGCAAATGCATATTCTGCAAATTGATGAACCGTAAATTCTGTCCGCTGTAACTGAAATTCGGTATCCACAGACCAGTCATACATACGGTTGTCATCTGCAATATCAACTAATTGTCCATGTTCAAACTCCAGTGCAGTGATTCTGTATCCGTTCGTTCCGAATGTTTCCGGTTCTACACCTATCGGACGCATCGGCATTTTAAAACTTAGGGATACGGTCACATCATTATTCAATGTCATTTCGTTTCCATTTTCATCAAGCAATGCCAGATCATATGCCAGAAAACCTGCCAGATTGCAATGATATTTCTCTGCTTCTGCCCATAAACTGCTGTCAATGCTTTCGTACTGAGCCGCCGTATCTGTATTTTCCTGGCTGAGCGGAGTCACCTTTAAGGCTTCCCCTACATGAAATGCATCATCTGCATCTGCAACTGCCGTCACAACAACGGTGTCATCTTCATAAGTCAGAATATTACCTGCATTTGTGCTGTTGTCTTTCTGTTGTTGTTCATTCTCATTTTCTGCTTCTTCGTAAATGTCTGTTTCATTTTTACTTTCTATTTCTTCATGATTCTCTGGTTCATTTTCGCTTTCTGCTTCTTCGTAAATGTCTGTTTCATTTTCACTTTCTATTCCTTGATGATTTTCTGATTCATTTTCGCTTTCTGCTTCTTCATAACTATCTATTTCATTTCCATCTGTTTCAATTATAATTTCCTCAGAATTTCCATTTTCATCCAGAGAAATTGACGCATTGTCGATTCCGGCAGCTATACTGCTTGGTTCAATCAAGACTGCCAAAAGCATAGCGGATGCCAACAGAAAAGCAATTATTTTTTTTGTTTTTTTGTGTTTCTTCCAATTTTTCATACTCCCTACCTGCCTTCCATCTATACTTTACTTATACCTTCCTTTATAACTTTATCGGTATCTTTCTTTTTTGTTCAATGCCTCCACCTCGCATTCAAGCTAAAATTTTGTTTAACTTTTTTGTAGCTATAATTGATTTTATAGTCATATTATACAATCGAGGGCATTACAGAAAGCATTACACAATTATGTAACGGCAAATTTTTTGTAATTTTTTTCTATAACCGCTTTCTGAATATCCAGAATGGAGTATGACGTTTTTCTTCTATGTCATATGTTACTGTAAACTTCCACTGTTTTCTTCACAAAGGAAATATATGCCGGAAGATGGAAAGATATGAATTGGATTTTGAAGTCATGCCCCATTTTCTTGCACTGCCTAGGCAATTTTTCGACGGACGCTTCAATTTTGGACCTTTTTCCACATAAAAAATGCTTCTTGATCCGTTTTCCCACATAAAAAAATGCCCACATCCCACACAAGGGATATGGACATTTTTATGTTTCTTTATTTCTATGATTGTTGACCGTCTTCACTGGCAAAGATGATATCATAATTCAGATCATATTTTTCTAATTTATATTTCTTGAGAAACAGATTCCGGATTCTTGCAAAAACCTGATCATACTGTTCTCTGTCTATTGCAAACCTCTTATGTTCCAAAAGACGCTCTCTGATTATTCTCCACGGCAAGCCATGAAGATTATAACTAACATCGGTTAAAAAGGGAGATACCTTTTAAAAGGTATCTCCCTTCTTCTATCCTACTCACTACTTAAAGAAGCGGAAGTATTCTACGCCTGAAAGAACGCTTAGAATAATCCTGTGATCTTTCCTGTCTCGTCTACGTCGATTTTCTCAGCAGCCGGTACTTTTGGAAGTCCAGGCATGGTCATGATCTCACCTGTCAGAGCTACGATAAATCCTGCACCTGCGGAAATCTTCAGGTTACGAACGGTTACTTCGAAGTCTGTCGGTGCACCCAGTTTTGTCTGGTCATCTGTTAAGCTGTACTGTGTCTTCGCTACACAGATCGGGCAGTTGCCATAGCCCATAGCCTCTAACTGTTTTGCCTGT
>JALFVM010000123.1 GCA_022787145.1 Lachnospiraceae bacterium
TTTTATGCAGGAGCGACAAGCACAAGCTCGTTTGCTGATGCGCCGTTTCGTGTCACGAAGAAAGGAAAGTTATATGCAAACGAAGCGATTATAAGTGGAAAAATGAGCGCCATAAGCGGAAGTAATCGCGTAATTCTTTCGAATGGAAAAGTATCATTTGGATACGGAAGTTCTGCTGGTGCTTACATAAAAGGATGGAGCGATTCTAATTCAATGATGATTAGTGCATCTTCGTTGCAACTAAGTATAAACAGTCTTTCTCTTGAGGTTGGAGGTATTGGATATATTCCGTATTCTGGAAAAAAAAATGGAATAACTTTTAAAAACGGAATATGTGTAACTTAAAGGAGAAGAATACATGGACAAAAAATTAAGCATTGAAATAGTGAAGTTAAAAGCCGGTATCGCACAGGCAATCAACGATACGGATGTTCCGGCGTGCGTTGTGGCGATGGTGTTAAATGAATACCTTACAAACGTGAACGAGCTTGCGAAACAGCAGTATCTGGCGGATATGAGCGAGATGGAAGAGAAGGAGAATAAAAAACATGATAACAGCAGTATTTAGAAACGGAATCTTATGTACAAGTTAGGGAGTTGAAGTAATGTTAATAGCTAATTTTACTCAAAGAGACGAAGAAATCGAAGTGGAAGGACTCTGGCAGTATGACTACGGACAGAAACTACAGATCAATGGACTTGATCTTCCAGCTGTGTTTGAAGTCCATTTTGCTTATAAGGGACTTGAAAAAGCAATCCCACAGACCGGGTATACGCAGGATGGAGTATCTGTAGTAGATATTCCAAATTCTGCGCTGGCTCAGCCAAAAACCATATCCGCATACATTTATCTTTCTGATGCATCGCAGGGAGAGACGACAAATAAGATTCTGCTGTATATGAATAAGCGCATTGCTCCGGAAGGCTTTGAAGCCCCAGCAGATGTAGATTTGTTTCATCATACTCTCGAGGCCGTGAATGAATATGCGGAAAGGACAGCTGAGTCCGAAAAATCCGCAGCAGCATGGGTGCATGGGCATGAGGACTATCCTGATCGGGAGGAAGACAATGCAGCGTATTATGCGGGGCAGGCAAAAGAATCAGCCGAGCATGCGGGAGATGCTGTGTATGAAATTTCAGGACAGGTCAAGGATGCGAAAAAGTCAATTGATGCTTATGTTGCACAAAAAGAACACGATCTTAAAGGGGAGACGGGAAATGTATATTTTGCAGCGTTTAAAGTGGTAAACGGGCGTCTGATTATGTACAGTGACCCCACAGTGGACAAGGTAAGGTTTACCCGCGTAGGGAGCCGCCTAAAATACAGACTGGCATTGTAGAAAGGAGCAGGGAATGAACACAGAAAACAACTACACCGAAACCGACCTGGGGAATATAGCACCAAACCCCAGGGGAGAATACAGCGATACCGAGAATTATGAGTACCTTGATTATGTTTACTACCAGGGCGGCTCCTATCTTTGCCTGGCGGAACTTGGTTCCACGATCACCGGTATTGCACCGGAGGACGGAAAGGTAACAAAATACTGGCAGGCAGTCGCGCTTCCTGGAGGATTAACGCCGGAATACGTGGCCATGCACGACAGGGTAGAGAATCTTTCTGAGCAGGTAGAAGCAGATGCACAAGAAGTAAGAGACTCAAAACTGAATATTGAAGGGATGGAAGCAAACGTCGAACAGCTTCAGGCGCAGGCAACGAAGTCGGCAGAATCTGCGGAGAACAGCAAGGATGAAGCGGCTGGATATGCCTCATCTGCAGAAACTTCGAGACAGCAAGCTGAGACTTCTGAGCAGAATATCAATGCACAGGTAACTGGATTTGATGAACATGTTGCGCAGAAAACATCCTCTGCAGAAACAGATATTGAGAATGCACGTATTGCGGCGAATAAGGCAGTTGTGCAGCAACAAAACGAATCAATTCAGGCGGTGAAGGATGAAACCTCGCAGTATATTTTGAACAAGCAGAAGGAAGCAGAATCGGCGATTGTAGATAAAGCAGAAGAATATAATTCAAGTGTGGAAAAAGATATGGATTCGGTTCATCTCGCTGCAATTGCAGAAATAAAAAAGATAAGCAATGAAGGAGATTTGCAGGTAGAAAATGTTAAAAACGCAGAAAAAGAAGCTATTCAAAATCTTGGAGGATTATCTTTCACGATTGGAGAGGATGGCGGAATTGATGTGATAACAAATTAGAGGAGGAAAAAATGGCAGATAAAATTAACATTCCGCGTGACACGACCATGCAGCTTTTGGTAAAGGTGCATAGAGATCAGATTGCCGGAGAGATGGATCTGAAATACAAAGAGAAAGTTGCGGCAGCTACTTCCAAAGCAGAGGTAGACGCTCTTTTTGCTGAATGGTGGAAGATTCAGTACAATCCTGACTTTTTCACGAAAGCAGAAATGTTGGAAAGATGGTTCGGAAATGTTCTGGTTGATACTAGGGTTCACGGAGTAACCACTCCGAGATACGCCAAGAGCACATCTATGATCGGAGAGCTGACGGACGATTCTGCTGGATTGGTATGCACACCGTCCACAGAGTCTACTGCCGGTTCTGATCCGTTCGCACACCTTCCACAGTTCTGGTGTCTGGAAGTGTCGGCAGAGAAAAAAGCAGATGGTTCCCATGAGATTTTCTATGTGGAGCACATTGACGATACAGCGGATGTGCGATCTGGAGAACATCTTTGCTGGGTACTCCAGAAAAACACATACAAACGGGAATGGCAGGATGCGGAGTACAAATATCTGAAAACCAGATGCACACCGGCACCTGGGTACAAAAGATGGCCGGAAGGAAAAGACAGAACCGGAAAAGTGCATGAGTACATGGCACATCCGAAGTATTACGCCGGTATTGATGCAGACGGAGGAATCACCTGCGGAACTGGATTAAAGCCGGTCAACCGTACATCTCACCAGACCGGAGTAACCAGATGGAGAGCCAGAGGTGCACAGTATTCCGGAGCGTCTGGTTCCCTTCCGAAGTTCCTGGATGCTATGATGCGTTTGAAATACGGACGCAAGGGAAATTCCGGAAAGATTGAAGGGTGTGCTAATTACAATTACCAGTACACCGTTGCTGTAAGCGAAACCGGAGTAAAGCGAGTGATCCTTACGAAAGACCAGGCAGCGAATCTATTTGTTGGTTCGGCTGTTATGCTGGGAATCCAGGACGGAACGGACAGAAGTACAGCAAGCAACTATTCTATCCTTGATGGAAAGTTGATTACAGCGATCGAACCTGTGACGATTGACGATGTGGAATATGCAGCGATCTATATCGACAACGGAGGAGCTACCTTCGACACGATTGCCGGAAGTACCTATCTTTCAACTTCTCCATATTATTCCGGATGGAACGACAATGTGCTCGGCAGAGATGGTAGCCGCTACAATCCGACTTCCGGAAAGGAACCAGGAATGATCCAGGGTGTAGAGTTCATGAATGGATCCTATCTGATTGTTTCTGACGAATTATTGCAGTGGAGCCAGGATGCGAATGAGAACTATTGCTTTGATTGTTACAAATGCTACAATCAGTCGAAAGTAGGATCCGTAATCAATGAGAACTACGAGAAAGTAAACGTTCCAACACTGGTATTTCCAAAAGATACACCCGGTTGGACATGGAAATATATTACTGATAATGCAATTAACGACGATGTGCTTTGGCCGGAAGCTACCAACGCAAGCGGAAGCGGCGTTGGTGTGGGGGCTGGCTTCCTTTGCCTACCTGCGGCGTCTGGCGTTCGTTCTGCGTGGTGCTTCGGCTCCTTGAACGACGGTGGTGCTGCCGGTGTTGCCTGCCGCCGTTCGAACTCTGGGCCGTCGCTTGCGTACTGGAGCGGCTCTCTCGGAGCACCTGGTCTTGAGGGTTAAAGACGGGGTGAATTGCGGAGTAAGAGGGGCAGTAAGCCCTTTTTCCATGATTGTATTATTTGCAAATAAAATAATTTTTAGGGTTATGCGGTGTCTGGGAGCTGGCTTCAATTGCAAACCTGCGGCGTCTGGCGTTCGTTCTGCGTGGTGCTTCGGCAACTTGAACAACGGTGGTAATGCCGGTGTTGCCTGCCGCAATTCGAACAATGGGCCGTCGAATGCGAACTGGAACGGCTCTCTCGGAGCAACTGGTACATTGAAAAAGTATTTAAAATCATTGCACCGTATAATCCTCGCTTATGTGCGAAAATAACTTGAAACCAACGAGGCTAGTACCGAAAGGGAACGTCGCGGAAGTAACCAGATGAAGATTAAGGAGGTTGACTTGAAAACATATTGCAAACCTTCAGCGGTAAACATAGAGGACTGGAAATTTAATGAGACTGCCGTTGTGGAATGCTTCCGGAATAAAAGAGCTAGAAATGACTTTCAACGTCTGCTCTGTAGAACCGGGAAGATAACAAAGCGTGAGATTGCAGAAGATCAGCTGAATAAGGATTTCAAGAGAACTCTTGAGGCTGAAACAGAAGTGGCAAAGATTCTCACGCAAAGAATCATCAACCGAGATTTACAATTACAACCTATCCGCCAGTTTCAAAGAATTGACGGACTCACGCAGAAACTAAGGGATATATGCCAGGAATCGCCGGAACAGCAGGTTTTTGAATATATCGCTGTGTTTGCATTAAAACCGCTATTCAGAGCTAAAATCATGCCAATTCAGTACGGAAGCATTCCAAAGAAGGGAGGCGTTGCCGGGAAGAGGAAGATAGAAAGACTTCTCCGGAGAAAATTTCAAGGAAAAGTTGTAGCTGTGAAAGGGGACATAACAAAAGCCTATCCATCAGTGACGGTTGCGATCGTCATGGAGACGCTGAATAGGGACATAGGAAAGAACAAAGTGCTGTTATGGTTCCTTGGCGCCCTTATGAGCAACTATCCGGATGGTCATCTTTGCATTGGCGGTTATCTTCCGGCATGGCTATTTAACTATGTCATGTCTTATGTCCTAAGATACATATATGAGCAATGTCAGATACGCAGAGGAAAGAGAAACAGGCTTGTGTATGCAGTGGTATGCTATGCGGACGATTTTACAATCTATGGCGATATTTCAAAATTGAAAAAGACAATGAAGAAAGCTACTGTCTGGGCACATGATAAGTTCGGATTAAAAATAAAAAATATCTGGCAATTCTACCATGTGGCATCCTTCGAAGAGGAGTGGAAAAATCATAAGGAAAGAATGGAAGGAAGCAAGAAACGAACACCCGGAGTTGACATGATGGGCTATGTAGTTCGGAGGAGATACACGATTATCCGCGGAAGAGTGTTCCGGAGAATCAGGAGACAAGTGCTCCGTGCATGGGTAGATCTGAAAGAAAAAGGGTTCGTTCCATGGTGGAGAGCATGTCGAATAGCAGCATACAAAGGATGGGTGAAGCATAGCAACAGTTTGAAATTCAAAGCGAAGTATTGTTTTGATGAACTATTCAAAATGTGTTCATACAGTGCTAGCAAGCACGGAAAGGAGATAGAAAATGAGAAGAGAATCTTACTTATCGCAGCCGCAGCCGCTTGAAGTTTATCCGGTGTTTTCCGGCACGGACGTAATCATGCGGAAGAACATTGAACTGGTTGAGAAAGAGGAATCCCAGGATGGAAAGAAAAACAAATATAAAGTATGGGAGTGTGACGAAGTACAGCTCCATTACCAAGGAGAAGTAACCCTGGAAGAAATCGAAGCCAATTTCGATTATTGGTTTGAAAAAGCGGAAGAGGTTCCAGATCCTACCAACGCGAAAAATCTGAACCTGGAGGATGCAAGAAAAGCAAAATACCAGGAAATCGCTACAGCCTGCGAGAAGACTATCTATGCCGGAGTGGACGTAACGACATCTTCCGGAGTTGAGCATTTCAGTCTGACGGAAAAGGATCAGATCAATTTGTTTGGCAAAAAGATGCAGTTATTGGCCGGAGCAGAAAAGATAGAATACCATGAGGATGGACAGCCATGTAAGTATTTCATGGCAGAAGATATGCAGAACATTGTGGATAGGGCAATGTTTTTTGTATCGTACAATACAACATACTGCAATGCTATGAACATGTGGATCAAGTCCATCACGAATCCTGGAGATCTGGAGCAGATCCAGTGGGGAGCAAATATTCCGGAGGAGTTCCAGAATGAAGTGCTTAAAGATTATATGAAGATTCTTGCATCCGGAGGTATTGTACAGTGAAAAATATTATAAAGTACCTGATACTCTTCTTGATCGGAGGAGCTTTTTATTATTCCTTGGAAGTGATCTTCCGGGGGTATTCATTTCCGGCAATGGCAGTATGCGGAGGCTTATGTTTCATCATTTGCGGAGCAATTAACGAGAGATCACGATGTATGCCATTGGTTCGGCAACAGCTGATCGCTACATTCTGGATCACAGCGATTGAGTTTATTTTCGGTCTAATTCTGAATGTATGGCTCGGGTTGAATATGTGGGACTACAGCAATATGCCTGGCAACATTCTCGGTCAGATCTGCCCGGAATTTGCGGTGCTGTGGTTCTTTCTGGCAGCATTCGGGATTTTCCTAGACGATCTGATTCGGTGGTTGCTATTTGGCGAAGAAAAGCCACATTACCATCTTTTCAGGAAAAGGAAGGGAGATAAATCAGAGCAAGTCTGAAAAAAACGATGGTTTAGATACAAAATTGCGCCGGCGCAAAATCCGGAGAAAGGAAAGAAATAAAATGGCACCAGAGATTGTAGTAGCCATCTGCTCACTAATCGGTACATTAGTCGGAAGCCTTGCTGGAATCATGACGGCAAATAAGCTTACCATATACCGCATTGAGCAGCTGGAAGAAAAAGTAAAGAAACATAACAACCTTGTGGAACGTATGATTGTCGTGGAGCAGTCGACAAAATCAGCGCACCACAGGCTGGATGAAATAATTGAAGAAAGAGAGGTACATAACTCATGAGCGAATTATTAAGCATTATGCCGTTACCGGCACTGATTATCATTGGATTACTGATTGTTGCCAGTGTAATCCTGATTGTATATTCATACATTAAGGAGCGAACCTTGGAGCAGATCAGAGGGGATGTTTACCAGCTAGTTTTGAAAGCAGAACACCGGTATAAACAGTCGTCAGCTGGAAAGCAGAAAATGAAGTGGGTAGTAAGTCAGGCGAGAAAGCTCTTGCCGAGTTGGCTGCAGATCATTATATCAGAGGATGCGCTTGTAAAAATCATTCAGGTATGGTTTGATGAGGTGAAAGACTTACTGGATGATGGAAAAGTGAACAAATCGTATAGATAGGATGAGGCGGCCAGTGGTCGCCTTTTTGAATGGAGGAAACAAATATGTTATTTAAAGAAGCATTTGAACTGATGAAAAAAGGAATGAAAGTAAAACTGCCATCATGGGGCGGATATTGGTATTGGTCGAAAGAAAAGCAGACAATTATCATTCACACAAAAGATGGAACCGAGATGGACATCCGAGAAACTCAGATTCCGGATTATACGTTTTCCAATATCGCATCGGATGAATGGGTACTGGCCGATGACCAGAATTGTCCGGAACTTGGCGGCACAGCAACGTTTTCGTTTGGCGATGCAATTAAGTATATGAAACGTGGACTGAGAGTAAAACGTAAAGGATGGAATGGAAAGAACCAGCATATTGAGCTTGCATCCAATATCAGCTACGTGACTGATGACAAAGAGATCGTGAATTGCGAACATGATGCAATCGGAAATCAGGCAATCGCATTTGTCGGAACATCCGGTGTGCAGATGGGCTGGCTTGCATCACAGGCTGATATGCTGGCAGATGACTGGGTATTTGCAGAGTAGGAGGAAAGCACAATGGAGATTAAAGGAATTGACGTATCAAGCAATAATGGCATTATCGACTGGAGTACCGTAGCAGGATATGGCATGGGATTTGCGATTCTGCGTGTACACCAGAGAAATGGCATAGATAGTACTTTTGAATATAATTATAAAGGATGCAAAAGCAACGGAATTCAGGTGGGCGTGTACAAATATAGCTATGCCAAAACAGTCGCTCAGGCAGAGCAGGAAGCAGAGGATGTTCTTGCCGTCCTGAATGGGCGTGGGCTGGACTTTCCGGTGTTCTACGATTTGGAGTGGAGTGAGCAGAGGAAGCTTGGCAGTGCAGCGATTGAGAAGATTGCCGCTGCATTTCTTGTAAGAGTGCAGAAAGCTGGGTATAAGGTCGGCATATACTGCAATGTAGATTGGTATAACAACGTGCTTACGGCTGCTCTCAAAAAATACGACTGCTGGCTTGCTGCATATCCGGCAAATGATAACGGAGAGCTTCAGGAGAGACTTCGCCCGTCTGCCGGTATCGGCTGGCAGTATTCAGAGAAAGCCACGATTCCCGGCATTCGCGGTGTCGTGGACAGGAATGTATTCTATAAGGATTATACAGGAAAGAAGGAGGAAAACAATATGGCAAACGGACAGAAAGCAGTAGATTTGGCGATGTCCAGGGTGAAAAAGAATCAGTACACACAGAGTTTCTTGAGAGTGAATGTCTTTTCAGGATATTCAGATTGTTCATCACTACTCTGGAAGTGCTTCGAGAAAGCTTATGGAACTTATATCGGTTCCTGGACCGGAGAGCAGGTTAATCGTGGAAGAAGGGTGCTGCTTTGCAAGAACCGCTACCCTTATGGAAAGCTGACGCAGGAAGAAATCAACCAGATGCAGATTGGTGATTGCATCTATTATGGATCCGGAGATGCTTACCACGTAGAAATGTACATCGGGGATGGCAAACAGATCGGACACGGGTCCGGCATCGGTCCGACAATCAAAAACTGTCTGGAGTATGCACACAGCCGGGGCGTGTACCAGGTAAGACGATTTGTGGAAGACGACAGCACGAAAGCTCCTGCAATCACATCATCCTGGAAAGCAACCGGAACGGCAGTCTGCACGGCTGATGATGTAAATGTGAGAGCAACGCCAGGAGGCACGGTCCTTCGCAAAGTGAACAAAGGCAACCGTTTCGAGGTGGATGGTTACGTTTCAAACGGTTGGGCACACGTCAATGTCGCAGGAACAATTGGATACATATACGAAGACTACGTGAAAGCGGATAAGATTTCTGATGCTCCGGAAGAGAATCGGCTCTTTGTCGGAAAGGTTACTGCTGAGACACTCAACGTAAGAAGCTGGTATGGAAGAGATGAGCAGGGGCAGTACTATCCAAAAATCAAATCCTATCCGGAATTGAAGAAAGGCAATCTTATCGACGTGCTTGTTGCGTATAAGTACAGTGGCGAGACTTGGTATAAGATCCGGATTGCTGGAAAGTATCTTGGATTCGTAAGTGCAGCATATATTGAGAGGACTTGATTACGATTAAAACAAAAAAAGGGGCGGTTATCCGTCCCTTTTCTCTTCCAATATGGACCTATTAATTTTTTGAAAACATAACCATAACTCTATTAACATTCCAATGTGGAGCTATTAATACAACTGATTCGGTGGTATATCAAGAGGAAAATGGAATTTTTTTAATTTTTTTAAGAAAAAAATGTGCTATAATACGCAGGAAAGGAGAATGAATATGAATATTGGAAGAGCATTAAGGTATTACGGGAGGCGTTCTGGGCTTGATCGTGCCGAGATAGCCGAGAAGCTCCAGATCAGTAAGCAAGAGTACGGCAAGTACGAAGCAGGGAAGAGAGTTCCGGATATTGATTTAATATGTAGCATGGCTCAAGCATTTGGCATTACAACTGATGATTTTTTTGCAAAGGCGATGAGGAAGTAATTCCATCGCCTATATTTATGCGTTTTTTTCTCTTTTTTATCATGAGACGTGACAGAATTATTTTGGGCGAAGTACGAGGTGAGGAAGCCAGTGATCTTCTGACCAGTTTCAATACCGGACACGAGGGTGGAATCGCGACGCTTCATTCAAATTCCTGCCGCGATACCATCAGTCGTCTGGAGACGATGGTTCTGATGGGAATGGAGATTCCGCTGGAAGCAATTCGCAGACAAATCGCTTCCGGGGTGGATATTTTGGTGCATCTGGGAAGATTAAAGGATAAGAGCAGAAAACTTCTGGAAGTCAGTGAGATTCTGGGATTTTCGCAGGGAGAGATACAGATGCAGACCTTGTTTTCCTACGATTACAAAAACGGCTTGCAGCAGGTAAATGCGCTGCATCATACAGAAAAATTAGAGAGGGCGGGGATCACACTATGAAGAGAAATTATGATACGTATCATTTTACGGCAAAAGAATGGATGTTGTATCTGGCAGAAGGGCTGGCGATCTGTGGAGGAATCAATTATCTGTTTTATAAAAACTGGTGGATTTTTCTCGCAATGCTTCCGATCCCGTTTCTGTTTCTTCGATACAAACGAAACGACTGCAAAAAGCGGCGAAGAAAGCAGCTGAATTATCAGTTTAAGGATGCGCTGTCTTCTCTCAGCGTTGCTTTGCAGGCGGGGTATTCGGTGGAGAATGCGGTTAGTGCCTGCGCCAGAGATTTGGAGAAACTGTACAAACCGGGAGACGATATTTTGGAGGAATTTCACTATATAGAGGCACAACTGCAGGTGAGTGTTCCGGTGGAGGATTTGTTTCTTGATTTGGGAAAACGCTGCAAAGTGGAGGATATTGCGAATTTTGCTTCTGTGTTTTCCACTGCAAAGCGTACCGGTGGGGATATGGTAGCAATTTTGCAGAAAACAGCCCGCATTTTGGGGGACAAGATTGATGTGAAGAAAGAAATTGAGGCAACCGTGGCGGGAAAAAAATCAGAACAGTGGATTATGAGTATGATGCCGTTTGGAATTATTCTGTATATGCAGATTACGTCTCCGGGATTTTTGCAGGTGCTGTATGGGAATGTATTTGGAGTGGTAACGATGACGGTTTGTCTTTTGATTTACTTTCTGGCTTATTGGATGGGAAAAAAGATTGTGGACATTGAAGTTTGAGTGAGGTGAGTGTTTGATTGCAGTTCATATCGGGATGCTGGCAGTGGTGCTGTTTTTGTGGATAGGAGGAAAGGCCGGCTGGATTCCTTATAAAAAATATGTGGAACAACGGGAATATGGAAAAATCCTTCTTGTGCTTTTGCTTGGAAATCTGCTGGGCATGTGCATCACCTGGCAAAACAATCAGGGAAGAATTTTGCAGGATGGAGCTTATCTGGTGCGACCGCTTTACGGACAGGGAAACAAAACACAGCAGTTTCTTGCAAGCGTGGAGGACGAGGAAGTGGTGATTTCCATGAGCATTCCCCAGCAGCAGGGGGAAGAGGAAGAACAGGAGAAGAAAGAGAAAAAACTGACTCCCCAGGAAGCCTTAAGTGAGGCAATTCGAAAAGAGACACTGGCTCTAAATGAAGAAAAACAGGACCCAGAGAAGTATTATCTTCCTTCTAACGTCAATGGAAAGCATATTCAGTGGGCGTATCCGACGGATCACAGCGGTATGATTTTGATGAGTCTTGCAGTATTTGCCGGAATTCTGTTGATTTTAATGAGAGAGAGGAAAAGAGAGCGGGAATTGGAAAAAAGAAAGGAACAGATGCTGCGTGATTATCCAAACCTGGTCACAAAGCTTAGTCTGCTTGTGCAGGCGGGAATGACAATGCGGAGGGCCTTTGGGAAGACGGCACTGGATTATCGTCAAAATAAAGGGAAGGAGGAAGAACCCCGCTATGCATATGAAGAAATGTTGGTGACTTACTATGAGATGGAAAGTGGTGTGCTGGAATCTCAGGCATATGAAAACTTTGGGAGAAGATGCGATCAGGTTCAGTATCGGACGCTTGCGACCCTTCTGTCGCAAAATTTAAAAAAGGGAAGCCAGGGACTTTTGGATATGCTGGAGAGGGAATCGGTCACTGCCTTTGAGGACAGAAAAAGACAGGCGAGGATTCTGGGTGAGGCGGCAGCGATGAAACTGCTGATTCCCATGGTGCTGATGCTTCTTGTGGTGCTTGTGATTATCATGGTTCCTGCGTGTATGTCCTTTTATGGGTGATTGTATTACAGTGGAAAGACAAATGGTGAATTGATTTTTAAGCTATATAAGGTGATTTTATAAATGACTTTATGCAGTGGAAAGGGGGTGAGTACATGGAGGAACTGCTGATATTTTTTCAGGAAGAGGAGGCCATTGGAGTTGTGGAAATTCTTCTGATTTTAGTAGTCTTGATTGCGCTGGTTGTGATTTTTAAGGAACAGTTGGTCAGTCTGGTCAATTCACTTCTTGAGAAAATCACATCACAGAGCAACGATATTTAATTCACAGAAGGAAGGAGGGTGTTCCTTGGGTAGACGAGGAAGTGTGACGGTATTTTTTTCACTGATTTTGTCCCTGCTGATTACCCTGGTGGTCAGCTGTTTCTGGTCAGCCCAGATGGCAGCTGCAAGGGTCCAGATTGCCAATGGGGCGGAAATCGGACTGTATTCTTTGTTTGCACAGTATGACAGCGAACTTCTGGAAACTTATAACCTGTTTTATTTGGAAGGAGGGTTTGGACAGGGTGAGCTGAATATGGGAAAAGTTTATGATACGGTGGCCTCCTATATGGAGCCGGTGCTGCACCAGAACTACCAGAATCTTCAGATTGAATCCGGCGGAATCACGGGATATCGTCTGGCTACGGACAATCACGGGGAATCGTTTCGGCAGCAGGCAGCCGCCTATATGCGCGAAACGCTTGGCGCCCAGGGGATACAGCTCCTTTTGGATAAAGTAGAAAGAGGAAGTGAAGATGTACAGGAACAACAGAATACAAAGGAAAATGCTTTGCAGGGAAACAGTATGGAAGACTACGATCGGGCTTTATCTGAGGCCGCAGAAAGCAGTGAGGAATCGGAAGGAGTCGTGGAAGTGGAACCAGGGGGTGAGGTACAGGAAGTGACACCGCCGGTGGAAAATCCTATAGATACGATTCGAAGCATTCAGCAGATGGGAATTCTGGAGCTGGTACTTGCAGATCCCTCATCCGTCTCGCCAAAAACAGCAGATATATCTTCGCTGGTGTCCAATCGGTCTTTGCAGCAGGGAATGGGAATTTTTGAAGGGCAGGAAAGCGAAAGTGCGGCGACAGAAAATCTTTTATTTCAGGAGTACATATTAAGGCAGGTGGGAAATTTCAGGCGTCCCGCGCAGAGTGGACAGCTGGAATATCTTTGTGAATACATCATCGGAAAAAACGGCAGTGATGTGGAAAACTTAAAAGCTGTGGCCAACCGCCTGCTTTTGATTCGGGAAGGAATTAATTTCGTCTATCTTCTTGGAGATGCACCAAAGCGAGCGCAGGCGGCAAGCATGGCAACTGCAATTTCCTCTGCACTTCTGATTCCCATGGCATCTGGAATTGTGGAGATGGTTCTTCTTGGATGTTGGGCATACGGGGAGAGCATTCTGGATGTACGGGAACTGTTTGCGGGAGGAAAAATTCCTCTGATGAAAAATGATGCAAATTGGCAGCTTTCGCTTGAAAATCTGGGACAGCTTCTGCAGCGGATGGATACGGACAGAAGAGACGATGCGCAGGGAATGGATTATGAAGATTATCTGCGTGTACTGCTTTATCTGGAGGAACAGCAGACAAAGACAATGAAATGTCTGGATGCGTTTGAGCTGACTGTACGAGGGACACAGGGACATGAGCAGTTTCGTATGGATTCCTGCCTGGATGCACTGGAAGTATCTATAGATGTGAATGCGAACAACCGAAAAACATTTTGTGTGACGAGACAGTATCGTTATCGATGAAAAGAAAGGGAGGTGACTGCAGATGCTTTTTCGTTCGAAGAAAATAAAGAAAAAAATAAAAAAAGAAAACTCTCTTCAGGCCCGGTTTTGTCACTTATTTTTCCCCAAGAATAAGAGGCGCTTCGGCGAAAAGGTATCTTCAGGCATCTCCCGGCGTGCCAGTCTTACGGTGGAGAGCGCGGTGATTTTGCCAGTCTTTTTTCTGTGTATGTGTACCATGATTTGTTTTATGGATATTTATAAGGTTCAGACGGAGAAACTGACGCAGCTTTGTGAGCAGGCGCGGGAGATGGGGATGTATGCATATCCACTTGGAACGGAGTCAGATCTTGAGCTTCCTTCTGTGTATACGTATCGTGCCCCTGTATCGTTTGTTCCGTTGCCGACTCTTGTGATGACGAATCATGTCAAAGTACATCCGTGGACTGGATATCATCCGGAAGGAGACGGAGCGAGTGAACAGGAGGAAATGGTTTACATCACACAATCGGGAGGTGTTTATCACACAAGTACCTCCTGCAGCTATGTGAATCTGTCTATTCATCAGGAGCCGGGGCTTTCCGTTGAGAGCCTGCGAAATGCAAGCGGTGCAAAATATTATGCCTGTGAGCGGTGTGCTTACCAGCAGGAACCTGCGAGCGTTGTGTATGTGACGGATTACGGGACGCGGTATCACAATCTGGCAAGCTGCAGTGGTCTGAAGCGTTCCGTCAGACTGGTAAAAAGATCGGAAGTTTCAAATCTCAGACAGTGCAGCAGGTGTCAGGCAATGCATTAAAAGGAGTGGAGTATGGAGCATTTTTTAATCATGAGTTTTCTGGGAATCAATTCCTGGATTGATATTCAAAAAAAGCAGATTTCGCTTGTGTCGGTTGGTTTTTTTATGGCGGTCGGAATTCTCTATGAGTGTGTTGTGCAAAACAAAAATCCCGATGTTTTCTGGGGACTTCTGCCGGGGGCGGTGCTTCTTGGTGTGAGTAAATTAAGCCGGGAAGCACTTGGAATGGGAGATGCACTGCTGATGCTGGTGCTTGGTATTTATCTTGGGTTGGAGGCTGCCCTTGATGTGCTTTTGTTGGCGTTGTTTCTTGCTGCTGTATGGGCAGGGATTCTTATTGTTGTCAGGAAAAAGGGCAGAAATTATGCATTTCCATTTGTACCTTTTTTGTTGATCGGATATGTGGGGAGGTGGCTTTTGTGTCATTTTTAAAATACAAAAAAGGAAGCTTTACGATAGAGACAGCCTGTCTGATGCCACTGTTTTTGCTGATGATTTTTGTCTGCATTTATCTTTGCTTTTATGTGCACAATCGGGCATGGTTGACAGCAGCGGCTCATGAAGCGGCACTGGCTGGCTGCCAGGAGATGCAGCTTCCGTCCGGAAATCCGGAAAATGCCGCCTATGAGCGGGCAAGAACACTTCTGTCACAGAGGCTGTTTGGGGCGGAAAATCTTCAGGTGCAGATTGAAAAGCAGGGAAAGAAAATGATCGTGCGTTTTGATGCGGATACCATCTGTGTCTATGGACAAAGACAGTGGCATTTACAGACGGAGGCAAAAGAAACGTATACCGATCCGGTGGCGTTTATCTGGCGGTTAAAAGGACTTGAGGAAATCATTGACTAAAAAAGGAGAAAAGATAAAGGTATGCAAGTAAATTATCAGAAGGACATTAACCACAATTATATGACCATTCAGGCGGAAAAAGAAATTGATATGGATTGCTATCCCATTCGTATGCTGTTGGGAAATGAGATTGCATCGCTGATTTCATGCAGGATTCAGGCGGTGGACGGAAAACGGGTGTTTTGCTATGAGGTCGGAAGCAGGGAGACAGTAGAAAGCAGGTTTTTCAAAAAGAAACTCACAAAAGAGGACATTCGGTTTGTGATGCAGGGGATTTTTCAGGTGATTCAGGAAATGCAGGCCTATTTGCTGGACGTCAACCAGCTTGTGATTTTGCCGGAACTTATGTACTATGACCGGGGAAAACATATGCTGCAGTTTTGTTATTTTCCGGGCTACGACCACCAGATTCAGGAGCAGATTCGCAGTTTTCTTGAACAGATTCTTCCGTTGATTGATCATGGAGATGCGACTGCGGTTGCGATGGGATATGGGATGTATCAGAAAGCAATCGAGAAAAATTTTCAGCTCGAGCAGATGAAAGAATGTCTTTATAAGGAGGAAGAGGTAGAAAAAGAACAGCCACGAAGTGAGCAGAAGGCAGAGCAAATGCAGAAAGAGGAGGAAATTAAGACGGAAGAAGCAGCAGAGAAAGAGAAAATTCCGTGGGATACACTGATTTTCAGTTGTCTCTGGACAGTGGCACTTCTTGGGATTTGCTGCCTTCGTTTCCTCGGCTATCTGGATTTTCTTACAACTCCAATGATACTGGGAATTTTTATTTTTGTGATGAGTGCAGTGTGTATCAATGCATTTTTGTGGAAGAGACAACAGAAGAAAGGCAACAGGGGCAAAAAATCATGGGCAGAAAGCAGTGCACTGCAGGCCTCTATCCAGTGGCCCGGCAAGAGTGAAGTTGATGTAGAGCGGAACATGGAGACAAAAAAGGAGGAGCAGGTAGATCGTTCGCTTGGACAAATGGATGATGGATATAGAGAGAAGGTGGTTAATCAGAGTGACAATTACGAAAGACAGCCAAAGGAGCAGATAGAAGCTGCGAAGAACATGGAAAGCTTACAGAAGACAGAAGTTTCACAGGAAACGAAAAGTTTGCATAAGACAGAAGGTTTGCAGCAGACAAAGACAGCGCAGGAGTTAGACTTGGGTGACACGCAGCCGCTTCCAGTAATCAGACTTCCTGAAAACGCATGGCTGATCAGCAGGGAAACGGAAAAACTTCCGGACATTGAGCTGACTGGAGATTTGACGGTGATTGGAAAAGCAGAGAGCGTAGACGTGAAGATTCTTCTTCCTACGGTAAGCCGCGTACATGCGAAAATATGGCGGGATGAGGAACAATATTATCTCCGGGATTTGGACTCCAGAAACGGAACGTTTGTCAATGGAAATCAGATTTCCGGAAAAAATAATTGCCGGATTCTGCCTGGGGATGAAGTGCGTTTTGCAGATGCTGTCTATATCTTTCGCGTGTAGCCGGTTGCAATCAGAAATACCTTGTTCTATAATGGGAGAAACTGTAATGCATTCCTTAAGACAAGTCGCTTTTCTTGCGGGAATGTGGATGGAAAGAAATGAGAATGAGGTATTTCAATGGAAGAACTGAAAAAAAGCCCGGTTACCTGGACGTTCATTATCATCAATGTGCTTGTCTTCCTGGCAATGGAGCTGACTGGAGGAAGCAATGACATTTCAAATATGGTTCGCTGGGGAGCGTCTTTCGCACCGCTGATTCAGGAACAGGGGCAGTATTATCGTCTGTTTACCTGTATGTTTCTGCACTTTGGGCTGGAACATCTCGGTTACAACATGCTGATTTTATATTTTGTGGGCGGGCATCTGGAACGGGCAATAGGAAAAGTGCGTTTCCTGCTGATTTATATAATTGGCGGAATGGGTGCCAGCATCTGCTCTTATTACGCAGATGTGCTGCATCAGAATGCAGTTGTCTCCGCTGGGGCATCCGGCGCCATCTTTGCCACGCTTGGGGGACTCATCTGGATTCTAATCCTCAATCGCGGTCGTTTAGAAGAAATCTCTTTGAAAAAACTGCTGTTGATGGCGCTGCTTTGCCTGTATTATGGTTTTATCAGCACCGGGGTGGACAATACCGCACATATTGGCGGTTTTGTCCTTGGATTTTTGCTTGCAATCCTTATGTGTCACCGACCACAGCACAGAAAAAATCAATCTGTAGTCAGCGGCAGCGAAATTTGAAAAGAGCTGCCCTGCCCCAGCCTGGAAGAGACGCAAATGCTGCCGCCGTGCGCTTCTATCACCTGTTTTGCAATAGGAAGGCCAAGACCTGTGCCTTCCTTTTTGTGTGTCACAAAAGGATCAAACAAAGTGGGCAGATATTCCTCTGGAATCCCACATCCGTTATCTGTGATTGTCAGAAGAAGCTGTCCCTGCTGTTTTTGTGCACCAATAGAAATAATACCTTTTTCATCAATCGCCTCGGAGGCATTGCGCACAATATTCAAAATCGCCTCCCGCAGTTTCACCTTGTCCACCTCCATAGAAGGAAGATTTGATGAAGATTCATAATTCAGTGTGATATTCAGATAAGTAAGCGTTGGACGCATGGAATTGGCAACCGATTCCAGATATGTATTCATGTCAATTCTCTCTTGATTTAGCCGGAATGCATTGTTGTACTTGGACAATTCATTCAGCAGGTCAATCAGAAATTCCATGTTTTCCTGAATATCCTCCCAGTAATCAAATTGTTCCACCTGTGGATACTTTGTCGCCATCATCTGCAGAAAACTGTTGATTAAAGTGACAGGGTTTCGGATTTCGTGTGATATCTTTGAGAGCATAAATTCAAATTCGTCTTTTTGCATGTTTATGAAAACCTCCTCATAATTATTCTATGTATAATAATACGGAGCTAAAACCAAATCGTAACAGTTGATTTCAATAAAATCCACCGTACATACCGGAAAAATGTACCGTAACCTTGCAAAATGTGCTATACTATTGGAACTTAGAAGTTGATTATACGACGATACACAGGAGGTTATAAAAATTATGAACGATTGTATTTTTTGTAAAATTGCAAATGGGGAGATTCCGGCAGCTACGATTTATGAGGATGATGAGTTTCGTGTGATTCTTGATCTTGGTCCTGCAAGCAAAGGACATGCGCTGATTCTGCCAAAGGAGCATGCAGCAAATATTTATGAACTCCCGGATGAGCTGGCTGCAAAGGCAATGATTCTGGCAAAGAAAATGGCGACAAAAATGACAGAGAAGCTGGGATGCGATGGCTTTAACATCGTGCAGAATAATGGAGAGGTTGCAGGTCAGACCGTGTTCCATTTCCATATGCATCTGATTCCGAGATATGCAGATGACGGTGTAAAGCTTGGATGGGTGCCGGGCACATTGACAGATGAAGTAAAAGAGGAAGTGCTAGAGAAATTACATGAATAACAAACTGTTCCACGGGAGATACAGAAGATGAATTTGGAAGATTATATGGAAATTTACCAAAACTATTTCAATTTTGCCCGCAAGGTGGCTTATGATGTTTTGGAAAACTATGATCTGGCAGGTGATGTCGCGCAGGAAGTGTTCATCGATATGTTTGAAAAGAAGAAAACACTGAATGCAGAAAAAATCAAGTATTGGATCGTGTTGAATGCTAATCGAAAGGCGATTGATCTGCTTCGAAAACCGTATCGCAGGTTAGAAGAAAGTGAAAACGGACAAAACACAGCTCAGCTTCTGAGCCCGATGCAGCCGGAAGAAATCATATTAAAGAAAGAAGAAATAGAGTTTCAGAAATCGGCTTTGATGAGTTTGAAGGAATATAATTCGGACTGGTATGATATTCTGATTAGAATTGTAATTGGAGAAGAAAGTTACCAAGATCTGGCACTGGCCTACGGAATCAAGGTGGAAACCCTTCGTGTACACGTAAGTCGTGCCAGAAAATGGTTGGATAAAAAAGTTTATGAATTTTATGGGGATTAATGGTTACCTTGAACAGTAACGATTAATGTTTTACACAATCTTCAAGCAAAGTTGTAATTTTTGTGATAGAATCAATAGAGTTGGACTGCTTCATGGTATTTGTGAAGTCGTCTCGCTTTTCATAAAGTGTATGGATGGTTTCAAGGAGCTTCTCGTTTGTGATTTCCTCTTCCTCAAGAACCATGCTGTAGCCCTGTTTTTCAAAAGAACGGGCGTTGAGAATCTGATCTCCGCGACTTGCCTTGGCAGACAGTGGAATCAGAAGGTTTGGTTTCTGAAGAGCAAGTAATTCACAGATGGCATTGGCTCCTGCACGAGATACAACGATATCGGCAAGGGCGAATAAGTCGGCAAGTTCCTTCTTGATGTACTCAAACTGGATATATCCTTCAGTATTTTGCAGGGATTCATCCAGTTTGCCTTTTCCGCAGAGATGTACCACCTGGAAATCTTTCAGAAGTTCTGGAAGAATCTTGCGCATGCTGTCGTTGACTGCAGCAGCACCAAGACTTCCGCCAATAATCATAATGACAGGTTTGTTGGCGGTAAAACCGCAGAACTTCAAGGCTTCCAGTTTATCACCGGAGAGAAGTTCCTGACGGATCGGTGTACCGGTGAGGACTGCTTTTTCCTCTGGAAGATGCTTAAGCGTCTCTGGAAAATTGCAGCATACTTTTGTAGCGGAAGGAATTGCAAGCTTATTGGCAAGTCCCGGTGTCATATCGGATTCGTGGATGATGGCCGGAATTTTGCAGCTTTTGGCGGCAACAACTACAGGCACGGTAACAAAACCGCCCTTCGAGAAAATTACATCCGGTTTGAGCTTCTTTAACAGCTTGCGTGACTGCGCATAGCCCTTCAGAACTTTGAACGGATCAGAGAAATTCTTCAGGTCAAAGTAGCGGCGCAGTTTTCCGGAAGCGATTCCGTAGTACGGGATGTTCAGCTCTTCAATCAGCTTTTTCTCAATACCATCCAGAGAACCGATATAGGAAATTTCATAGCCCAGCTCTTTGAGTCTGGGAATCAATGCAATGTTTGGGGTAACGTGGCCGGCAGTACCGCCGCCAGTAAGAACAATATGTTTCATGGGGTTCCTCCTCACAGTATATTTCAA
>JALFVM010000007.1 GCA_022787145.1 Lachnospiraceae bacterium
AGAAGATTGTAATCAATTTTTGCTTTGTATTTTCCGTACTGCTCCAGATATTTGTCATCAATACCTGCTTTTGCTGCAATCTCGGTAATTGGCAACATTGTGCTCTCCTGAGCGATTTCGATGTCTGATTTGAATCCCATACAAATACCTCCTTTAGCTTTTTGCTAATTAAAATAATTAATATTTATGCAAACAAGTGCCCCACGACTTGCATACATCTTATAGGGTTTTACTGAGTGCCTTGAATGTACCGATACAAACATCACCGGTTACCACTCTGTCCTCTGCCGAAAAACCATCTGCAAAATTATCGGAAAACAGGATCTGTGAAGAAGGAGGAAATTCCTCATCGCCTTCCCAGATAATAAATCTCACCCGATATCCGTCAAACAGCTCCAGTTCAAAAGAAACGTCGCCATACTTCAGCGGAATCCCGCCAAGACTCTCTCCAATTTTTTTGAACTGCTCCGGCTTATTGCCAAATCCATAGGCCAGGCGCAAAATACATCTTCCATGAAACTGCTGTTGATAAACTTCCCCCCATGGAAGTTCGCGAAATGTTTTAAAATCTGCAAAGCGAATCGCTTTCTTACTTTCAAGTAAATAACGCAGCACAAGAATTTTTGCATAGATCATATCTTCCAGAGGGTAATAACCATAATCATTCTCCTCATGGGTAATCTCATAATCCGGCCAAGTCACATGATAAACAGTTCCAAGCAGCTTTACCGCAAAACTATGCGTACTTTCATCATAAGGAATCTCAAGACGACTGCAGATTTCCTGCGGATCAGCCTTCTTGTATAATTCCATATAATGTTCATAAGGCATCTGCTCTTTACTGTCTTTTCTGTAATTAAATTCAGTCATTCTTTTCTCCGATTTCCTCTATTATTTTAAAGTTACAGACGGGAATAACGTCTCATCTGTATGAGGAATGAAGCAGGAAGCGACAAATTCATCCATATAAGTCGGCACGGTACTCAACTCCAGATAAGTCATATTCTGTGCCAGACTATACGTCTTTTTCTCTGCCTCCGTAGAAATCAGCATTGCATAAGCGCCACAAAGAGAAGAATTGCCGATATAATGGAATTTATCCTGAGGAATATCAGGGAACATTCCAATATTTACAGCATTTCTCATATTGATACCGCTTCCGATTCCGCCAGCTACATAGACATTCTCAATCATAGATACATCAAAGTCGAGTGATGCCATCATGGTACGGATTGCAGAGAAAATTGCACCTTTCGCACGAATGAAATTATCAATATCAACCTCTGTGATTTCTACATCTTTTACAGAACCTGCTTCTTCCTCAAAAGCAAGCACATAACTTCCCATGCCATATTTATCATGACGGATTCGTTTGCCCTCACGCACAAACTTTCCGTTTTGTCCAATAATACCACAGGTGAAAAGTTCACTGATCACATCAATGATACCAGAACCGCAAAGACCAATCGGCTTTATGCCTTTCTCACCAATGACACTGTAAGAAGGTTCCATCGTATCCTTGTCAATGGTACATGCTTCAATTGCACCATCTGTCGCACGCATACCACAGCTGATGTCACCGCCCTCAAAAGCAGGACCTGCAGAACATGCACAGCTCATCATAAAATCCGAGTTACCAAATACCAGCTCACCATTCGTTCCCAAATCAATAAACAGAGAAAATTCCGGTTTATTCCAGATCATGCTGACCAATGTTCCAGCAGTGATATCACCACCTACATAACTTCCGATATTTGGTGCCACAATAATGTGTGCATCTGGATTGACTGCAACGCCAACGTCAGAAGCAAACAGCGAATTTGTCTTGAAAAATGCAGGAATATATGGCTCCATACGAACCGGTTCTGCATTAATTCCGGCGAACAGATGATTCATTGTCGTATTTCCGGCAATACACATACGATAAATCCACTGCGGCTTGATTCCACAACTTCTGCACATCTGCTGTACCAGTGGATTGATTGTCTCGTCAATCACAGCCTTCTGAAGACGATCTCTTCCGCCCGGCTTACCGGACTCAATAATACGATTGATAACATCCGCACCATAACGAATCTGTCCATTTCCAGAAGAAGCTTTTGCAAGAATCTTTCCATTCTCCATATTGATAATCAACGCGGATACCGTCGTCGTACCAATATCAATAACAAGGCCTCCCACAATGACATCCACATCGATCGGAAGTACGTCATACACAAACATATCATCCGAAGTCGTGCGGATTACACATTTTACTTTAAAATTGCTTGCACGGAGTACATCCGGAAGCTTATGTAAAACAGAGTACGGTATACGAACTCTCGGAATATTCAAATATTTACGAAGCGCTCTTGTCAAGCGCTCATTGTCCGGCATGGTGTCATCCAGAGTCGGCACTGCCATCTCTACCTCCACAACATCCAGACTGTTTGTCAGATTAATTCCCGACATTTCAATATCACTTTTGGCTTTTTCAAAGATTTTAATCTCATCCTTGGAACTCAAATCAGCTACTTTCATACGACTCTTGTAAGCAGAAGCGATATCAGGAACCATAACTTCCACTTCACCGTTTACCTTGCTGACACAAGCCAGTCTCCAACCCTGATTGTATTCCTCATCCGTAATATGGCGGGTTTTTTTGGAGTCCAAAGTACCGCCAACCAGGCGGATCTTACATTTACCGCAGGACGCATTTCCTGAACAGGGAGCATCAATGGCGACATTGGATTTACGTGCCACCTCCAAAAGGTTTTCTCCTTCTGTTGCAAAGCTCTCTACCGTACTGCCGTCTTCAAATTTAAATAACACCTTATACATGGTGAAATCCTCCTTTTGCGATTGTGAAATATCACAGAAAATTGCCGCCCACTCAATTTTCGTTTATATGAAAATAGGGATGGAGCAAAATGCTCGAAAACATGGCATTATTCCTCCATCCCCACAGTCGGATTAAAATCCGATCATTAGATCTCTAAGTAAGAATCTGCATATAATGTATTATTCTTGATTACATCACAAGATTTAATTGTTTCCATAAGACGTAAGTCGTTCGGGTTAACAATTGCAGATGTAAGACCCTGCATCATGCACATAGCAACCATTGCAGCATCCATAATTGGTCTGATGTGTTTTGGCATACCATTAGAGTTATTGGACAGACCACCGGTAGAATTCAGTCCCATATCGGAGAACATCTTGATACACTCTAAGATATCCATCTGTTTGTCCTGCATTCCTTTTGTAACAAGGAATAATGGATCAAACCAAAGATCTGCAGGATCCATACCATGCTCCATACCTCTTTCCAGAAGTGTCTGGCAGTACATCATACGCTCATCATTGTCTTTTGCGATTCCTTCGCCGTTGCAAAGAGCGATAACGATTGCATCGTTTGCAGCTGCAAGGTCTACGTACTCAATTCTTCCAGCAGCATCAGCAGAGTTAACGATTGGTTTTCCTTTAGAACGATTGTATACAGAGATACCAGCTTCAATTGCTTTTTTGTTTGCTGTATCAAGAGCCAGAGGAACGTTGTTGAACTCGCCCTGAAGCAACTGAACTGCCCATTTCATAATGTCTTCGCCATCATTCTCAGCAGGTCCAATGTTTACGTCAAGGTAAGTAGCACCAGCATCTAACTGCTGTTTTGCTCTCTTTAAGATTGGTTCCGGATCTCTTTCTGCAAGAGCTTTATTGATTGACGGAGCTGTTGCGGAAATTCTTTCTCCAATAATTACAAATTTTGCCATACTCGTTCTCCTTTATTAATTAATTATTTTTCACAGGCGGCACTGGCCAAAATACCAGTGCCCTCCTGAACTTTTATTATGCTGTTAAATCTTTTAAGAATTTTACCAACTGTACGGCCTCTGTTGGTCCAACGATTACTTCCCATCCTGGAAGTTTTGCTTCGATGTCACCCTTCAGTACAGCAACTTTTCCTGGGATAACCAGTTTTCTGCAGTTAATCTTGCCCTCTACCTGCTCTTTGATGAAATCAGCAACAGTTGTAGAAGAAAGTTTACCAGCAGCCCAAGCTGTCAGTACGGATAAACCGCCTGCATCGCTGATCAGCAGGTTACATGGAACACCGGAACGCTCCAGCTCGCCAGATACTACGAAATATGTAAGAGCGAAGTCAACTGTTGTCAGGCAGATAGAATCTGCATCACCACCGTTGATTGGGTAGATACCCGGCTCAACTTTCATTGGTTTCTGAGGATCTGTAAATACGTTCTGACGAAGTCCGAACAATGGCAGAGCCTCTGCATATGTCATCTCCTGCATAACGATGATAGAACCATATTTCATTGTGAATACGGATGCAAGAGCTTCCTGCATATATTTGTCATCCATAGCAACTTTTGCAACGTTTACAATTGCTGGATAACCAAATGTTCTGTCACCATCTTTGATTGCTGCACGACGGATCTGAACTGCGTTTGCAAATGTAGTTTTGATATCAGCGCCTGTTGCATCAATTACCAGGTTTTTATTGCCAGCTTTCTCAAGTGCTGCAACTGTATCATAAATCTCGTTTAAGTCTGCTCCGCCAACTCCAAGAACAACACCAGCAGCTGTAGCTACTTCGTTCATAGCCTCGTAGTTAGAAGCATTTGCTCCGTTTAATACTGGTTTGCCATCTTTGCAAACTTCCAGAGCAGCTTTTGCAACTTCAACATCGCTACATCCAAGAACAAGAGTTTTTCCTGTAGCAGCAGCTTTTTTCACGATGTCAACATATGCATCCTGTCCATTGTCTGCATAGTTCACATAGATCATCTCTACATGCATTCTCTCACCGATACGATCGTAATCAACTTTGCCGATCTCAGCGATCTTCGCATCTACTGCTGCAGCATCCATACAGCTGCAAAGAGCTACTGCATATCTTGGTCTGCTTACAAATGTTTTCTCATGTCTGAACAGAACAGTTTCTCCGCCAAGTGTATACTCAGCATCGCCTGTGCCGACTTTGATTGTTTTCATTGGAGGAGCTGTAGCCTCAGATAACTGAGCAAGAGCCTCTTCTGACATATATGGGCAAGCAGAAATATCAACTGCACCCTGAGCAACTTTCATAGAGAAAGCCATACATGTCGGGGATCCACACTCCTTACAATTTTTCTTTGGTGTCATCTTAAAAATTTGAATACCACTCAGTGCCATAATTTTTATCCTCCTATACTCTATCTATTACACTAATTCTTTGATCATTTTTGAAATGGTTGCAACAGACTGAGGATGTCTTAAGATAACAGCGTTAGAACCTGCAGCTAAGTCTGCAGCGGCTGTCATAACTTCCATACTGATTCCTCTTTCTTCTGCCGGGCCCCACTCAGGCATATCTTCTTCAGAAGCAACGGACTCTTTTACGCCCCATGTCTCGGAAGAAACCGGTGTAATAATAGGCATCTGGAGCATAGCATCATCCTGAGATAATGCAGCACCTTTGATACGATCCATAGTGGATACTACGTACTCATAACCATAACCAACAGTAGCTGTACCAACGTTCATGATAATTGACTCAGATTTTACACCTAATTTTGTTGTCATAACGTTCAGCTGTTTAGCCAGGTTGATATCTACAGCAGACTCACATCCTACGATCTGATCATAAGCCAGACCAGCAGCTGCTCCTACTGCTTTGTAGTTTTCTTCTTTTGCCGGCATAACAACAGCGTTTTTGCCCTGAAGTGCCTCTGCAACTTTTGTAAGAAGCTCTCCGTCTTTCTCCACGTTCTTGGATCCTTCCACAACTAATGGACAGTCAACAGCTGCAGCTACTTCTTTTACTAAAGCAACCAGCTCCTCAACAGATTTGTTCTCTCCGTTTGGATCTCCGCCTTCCAAACTAAGAGCTACGAAATCTGCACCTTCCATCTCAGAAGCTTTTTTAGCCATATCTGCAATTGTTGCACATCCAGCATAGTAGTCTTTGATTCCTGCACATGCATTCTCAAAGCCCATGTCTGTAATTTCTACACCAACCTTAGGTGCATTTTCGATAGGAGCATCAAAAGAATATAATGGGAATACATTTTCTCCACCAATTTTGATTGCTTTTTCTCCGCTACCGATTGTTACTTCATTAATCTTTGCGTTGAATGTTTGTGGTTTTTGATTAAACGGCATCTTCAATAGCCTCCTTATATATTTTTTCTTTTACAATTATACAATAAAATTCCATTTTTTTCTACCCCTGATGGAGGATATTCTCATAAAAATGCAATTTTGTTAACCGCCACAAGGGAATGCCGGCAGGCATTCCCTATGCGGGATATTTTTACATCATTGGATCCATTCCAAGTGCCGGATGTCCTTTTTCTGTCAGGAATTCTACCAGTGCTTCTGGATCTGTTGCGATTGTCTCATCACCGATCATATCTGTGAAGTTCTCGATTCCGTACAGCTCTTTTGCTGTCTCATTCAATCTCTCTGCAACGAATTCTTTCAATTCTTTCGGCATCCATACGATACGCTCAATTCCACCCTCAGCTTTCATGAACTTCTTGGAAGCGATGAAATGTTTTCCATGTCCCATAAATCCAGGTGTCTGCACACCACCACCAGTCATGGAAGCCAGCTCTGGGAATGTCATTCCAAGAGGAGTCATGCCTGCATACTCACGGTTTGCGATACATACACCGTTGGAGAATGGCTCGATACCACAGATACACTCGAAGCATCCACAGGATGTCATCGGTTTTTCCATGATGGAGTACAGAGATACATCTTCCAGTGCACCCTGGGAGAATTTACGAACTGCTTCGTTAACATCTTCGTACTCACCGATTCTCTCGTCAATAACTCTTTCTTTTGTAATCTCCTGACATGGTCCGTTCGGATCCAGCTGATGCGTTGCTTTTGCATCTAACCAGGAAACTGCTCCACAAAGTCCAAGACGCTCAGGTGTTACCACACATACGTGGCTTGGAGAGAATGCCTGGCACAGGATACAGCTGTAGTATACATCTACAGACTCATCTGTCAGAGTTCTCAGACGGTCATCACGTTTGTTGAATGTTGGGATTGCAACTTCGTGACGAATTCTTGTACACTCAGCAGGATCTGTGTAAATTGTTACCTGACATTTATCAACAACTGCATCAAACTCATTCTTCACAGATGCGTACAGTACTTCACCGATATGTTTCAGACGGAAACCAGCTTCG
>JALFVM010000140.1 GCA_022787145.1 Lachnospiraceae bacterium
AGTGCCACAAACAGTTCTCTTGCCGGACATTCTTTATGTGACGCAAAAATAAAATTAGTCTTGGAATCTCCAAATACAAATCCCAGTCTGGATAATTCTTTTTTCGTCCATTCTCTCGTCTCCACCACTTTATTCACTGTATCTTCAAAATATTCTTTATCTTCCACAGCCGCTTTTCCCAATGCTATCGTTGTCTGATCCATAGTGTAGGAGTTAAAAGAATATTTCACATCATTCAAATATTTAATCAGTACCGGATTGCCCATAGCATACCCGATTCTCATGCCCGCCATTCCTCTTGATTTGGAAAATGTCTGAACCACCAGCAGGTTATCGTACTTATCTATCAATGGTAGTGCACTCTCCGCACCAAAATCCACATAGGCCTCATCTACTACCACAATTACGTCGGGATTTGCCTGAATAATCTTTTCAATCTGTGCAAGCGGAAGCTCCACACCAGTAGGTGCATTTGGATTCGGAAAAATAATACCGCCATTTTCTCTGAAATAATCCTCCGGCTCAATCGTAAAATCTTCCTTTAACGGAATTCTCTCATATGGAATCCGAAGCATATCTGCCCACACATCATAAAAGGAATAAGTAATATCAGGAAACAGAATCGGCTTTGTGGAATTGAAAAATGTCATAAACACCATAGCCAGAACATCATCCGAACCAACTCCCACAAAAACCTGCTCTTCCTTGAGATGATAAAAGTCTGCAATCGCTTCTACCAGCAGATGTGCTGTCGGATCCGGATACAAACGCATGCAGTCTATGTTCATCTCCTGCAAAACCTGTTCCACCTTCGGTGATGGAGGATAGGGGTTTTCATTGGTATTCAGTTTGATCAGATTTCGCTCTTTGGGCTGCTCACCCGGTACATAGGGTACAACCTTACGGACATTTTCTTCCCAGTTTCTCATTGCTGCCTCCTTAGTGATAAATCGCTCAATATTATTATGAAACACTCTGTATTATACGGATGTTATCTGTATAAGTCAACCGGTATGTCTTCGCAAAAATCAGTTACTGAAACTGCATTTCATACAGACCGGCATAAATGCCGCCCTTTTTCAGCAACGTCTCATGATTTCCCTCTTCTTCGATTCCATTTTCTGTAAGTACCAGGATTCTCTGTGCATTCCGGATCGTAGACAAACGGTGGGCAATCACAAATGTCGTCCTGTCTTTTGCCAGTTTTTCCAGCGAGTTCTGCACAATTTTTTCACTTTCATTGTCCAGAGCAGACGTTGCCTCATCAAAAATCAGCACCGGAGGATTCTTCAAAAATACTCTTGCAATCGAAAGTCTCTGTTTCTGTCCACCGGACAGTTTCACCCCTCTCTGTCCGATATCCGTATCATAACCCTGTGGAAGATTTTTGATAAATTCATGGGCATTGGCAGCGATTGCTGCACGAATGACTTCTTCATCTGTAGCTTCCGGCTTTCCATAACGAATATTGTCCATGACCGTTCCTGCAAACAAATATACATCCTGCTGAACAATACCAATCTGACGCCGCAGATCTTTCAACTTCAGCTTACGCACATCCATTCCATCCAGTTTCACGCTTCCATCTGTCACATCATAGAACCGCGGAATCAGGGAACAAAGTGTAGTTTTTCCTGCACCGCTGCTTCCTACCAATGCCACATATTCTCCCTGCTTAACTTTCAGATTTACATTTGACAAAACATTTTCTTTATTTTCTTCATAATGGAAAGTCACATGATCAAACTCAATATCTCCCTTTGCAGTATCAATAGAAACTGCATCCGGTTCATCTTTTATATCCGGTGCAATGCTCATGATTTCCAGGAAACGTTCGTATCCGCTGTAACCATTCTGGAACTGTTCGGTAAAATTCACCAATTTCTTGACAGGTTCTGTAAAATTGTTGATATAAAGGAGGAATGTTACCAGATCTGCTGAAGTAAGTTCTCCGGAAGCCATTAGTAAAGCACCCATGATCAACGATCCTACTGTGATCAACGTGGAAAATGCTCCCATGCCAGAGTTATAGGTTGCCATGTATTTGTAGGTTACCTTCTTGGATGCTACAAAGCGATCATTTCCTGCCTGAAATTTGTTCATTTCTGTCTCTTCATTGCTGAATGATTTCACCACACGGATTCCGGAAAGGCTGTCTTCAATCTGACTGTTAATATCTGCAATTCTCGCCCGGTTCTCCTTAAACGCACTTTTCATTCTTTTATTCAGGCTGACAGCATACAACAGCATCACAACTACAATCCCCATTGCCACCAGAGCCAGTTTTACATTCACCATAAGCAGAATCACAAATGCTCCTACCAATTTAATCGTAGAAATCACCACATCCTCCGGACCGTGATGAAGAAGTTCTGTAATATCAAAAAGATCACTTGTGATTCTGGACAACAGATGCCCGACTTTCTGATTGTCGTAAAATGCAAAAGAAAGTTTTTGATAATGACCAAAAATCTCATTTCTCATATCATGCTCAATCTTTGCACCCATCACATGCCCGTAATATGTGATAAAGAAATTACAGAAGCACTCCAGTGCCACCATGGCAATCATAATAATACCGATTTTTATAATAATTTTTGTAGATTCCTGTATCGGAAGCTCCACCACTGTTCCCGTGATATATCTCACCAACAGCGGAATAATCAACGTAACTGCCGCTCCCAACATAGCAAAAAACATATCCGCCCAGAACAAACTCTTATAGGGCTTATAATAAGAAGCCAGTTTTTTTAATTTATTATCCATTGTTTTCTCCCTTTGCCTGGTACACTTCATACTGCCGTTTTGGTCCACCGCACACCGGACATCTGTCAGGAATGTGATCGCCCGTCATTACAAAACCACAAATTGGGCACACATAAACCGTTTCTCTATCAAATTCTTCTATATTCTCTGCTTCTTTTAGAAGTCCCGCATGAACTTTCTCTGCGGCTGCCGCCCCTGCGTAGGCCTGTTTTGTCAGCGGTGCCTCTTTTTCGTCAGCATATTCTTCCATCATTTTATAGAGACGCTGATATTCAAACTCCTCACCCGGAACAAATTTCTCCACAGATTCACCAAATGGTGCCGGATTTTCAATAACGGAATAGAAATTTCTTGCGTGGTGATATTCGGAAGCTGCCAATGCCTCAAAAAGATTGGCTGCTTTCTCCATTCCTCTTCTTCGAGCCCGGTCCGCAAACATCAGATATTTCAGATGCGCTATCAACTCATTGGCAACCGTTTGTTCCAGATTTTCTTTCAGAATGGAGGATTTCCGCTCTCTTTCATATGCATTTTCCGAAAGATTCTCAAAACGATATCGAAGTACACCATCCTGCATATAAAAATGAACGATGTGATGCTCTACATCACAGGCACGGATATCATCCGACACATCCTCTATAAGAGCTCCGCCACCGCCTGTACAGATCAGAGGAATATCATCCACCACATCTTCAAACCGGGAGTGCACATGACCACACAGAAGATATTTTACTTTCTCTTTATGAGAACCATAAACCGCTTTTAACCGTGCAAATTCTTCCTCCGACACAGAATTTCGAATAAAATGATTCGGAACCGGAATATGAAAAGCAACAATTACCTGCTGCACCTCTTCCATTTCCAGTACCTGTTTTAAAAGCTCCAACCCCTCTTCCTCAAAGGTACGCATCGCATTATCCAGGACAACTACGGAAAAATCCTGTGCCAACAATGCATAATTTTTCCTTCCGAAATACTCAGTATAAGCCCCCGTATCATGATTTCCCCGCAGTACATAGATATCATTGTGCGCAATACTTTCTGTCAATTCGCTGATAGTTCCGTAATAATGGGCATTACCGATCGGTACCAGATCTCCCGCAATCAGTGTGATATCATCTCCGGCACTTTTTTCCAACGCACCTGCATACACTTTCATATTATAAGTTCCCAGACCTTCACATCCGGGATCGCCGATCACACCCATAGACTTCACCTGCGGAAGCTGCAGAATCGGCTGCATTACTTTTTGAATTTTCATTTTATTCATATCATACCTACCTTTAAGACAATAATTACTGGTTTTTATTATAGCTTTTTATTTTGCGGGAAACAATACCGGAAATGAAATAAATATGGGAAATCGAGTAGGAGGGAGTGATTAACTCCCGTCCTCTCACACCACCGTGCGTACCGTTCGGTACACGGCGGTTCTTTAGTTTTCGCAAACTACCAGATAATAGTCAAGCATGGATGTGTATCCTAGTTTGGCTATTATTTT
>JALFVM010000029.1 GCA_022787145.1 Lachnospiraceae bacterium
TATTCAAGCGAGATGTGAACAAGAAGGTGTGAACAGGAGCGAAAAAACTTTGAAAACAAAGCAAAAACGAGAAATAGCCCGGAAACGGGCATCAATAAAAATGGCGGATACGCCAGTCAGAAAAAATCAATCATCAGTAGAGATAGGATCATCCGGGTATGACAAAAAGAGCCCTCGGCGATTGAGAGCGAAATACACCCATCGCACAAGCTAAAGCTTATACTCTGTGTCTTTCGTCCTCCCGGAGGGCCTCGCAGGGGCGGATTTTGCCTACCAAAGTATTCTGCGGAAGTGAATAGTGGTGATGAATTCTGACGGCAGCGTATCCGGCGGAAAGGAGAAAGTGTGAACAGACGAAATCATAGTTTTGTGATGGAAAGCAAGCTGCATGACGTAAAAGGCAGAGTGGATTATATCAGTAGCCCAAAGCGGCAAGAAAATCTATATGCGGTCTTTTCCAATGTGGAGGACAGCTACTGGGAGTTGCTTTCGGAACAGAATCAGCGGGATTTTGCAAAAAGTGGAACGGAAGGAACCTGTATTGAAGCCAGAGAGCTTATTATCATGTTACCGCCGAGTCTGATCGATTATGACCATGAGATTCTGCTGAAATATATGACATCAAAATTTCTGGAAAAGTATGGCGTGGGATGCTGTGCGGCTTTGCATCATAATAAAAGTAAAACCAACCTACATATTCATCTGATATTTTCAGAACGGGAGATCCGGCAGGAAGTGGAGCGGAAAATTGCCAGTAGAAATATGTTTTATAATGAAAAGGGAAAGCATGTGAGGACGAAAAAGGAAATCCTCGATGAGGGCGGAAATCTCCGGTCCGGATGTAAGATCATCAAAAAAGGAGAAGTGTATGAGACGAATTTCTTTCAACCAAAGAAAGAGGAATTTAAGTCCCATGCATTTCTTGAAAATATGAAGCAGGTCATGACGGATGCTATCAATGAGATTGTGAAAGATGAAAATGAGAAACTGCAGGTATTTCAGAGAGGTAGTCCTTATCTTGCTACCAAAAAGATTGGGAAAAACAATCCCAAAGAAGCGGAGATTAGGGCAGATAATTATCTCCGGCAGGAATGGAACCGAAATGTAGACCGGGCATTGCTTACAGGTGCATCAGAAGTAGAAGTGATGATGGCAAAGCAATCACAGATTGATGAACCGGTGGCGGAATCCCTCCGGGAACATGGACAGAATCCCAAATTATTTACAGGTATTCTTCAGAAAGCAGTCGGATACCTAAGGGGATTTGTAGAATTTCTGCGGGAGACGAAATACTGCGATAGAGATCCAGACGGGAATCCTCTGATTGATCATGATATGCGGATTGACATTACGCCAGAATCACTGCCGGCAAAACAAAAAGGAAAACGACCTTCTTCAGAAAAGCAGGAAGCGGAGGTTATGAGATTACAGCAAATTCTCAATAAAATGAAAAAGCAGGAACAGAAGATCTATGCCATTGAGAAAGCAATCGTGAAACTGGAAAAAGATCTGAAGGAAGTAAAAAAGAAATGGTTTCACCGAAAAGAGCAGAAGGAACTGGAAGGAAAGATTGAGACTAAGAAAGTACAGCTGGAAAAGGCGAAGGCTACACTGGATTTGATTCCGGCTCAGCATGGATATCAAAATGCACTGGAAGTTACAAAGGAAATGAAATTTGCGAAAGCGGAATTGAAGAAAGTTCAGATGGCTCAAAAAGCATGGGATGCACCGGAAAAAATGTATCTGAGGATTCCGGCGAATGTGCAGAATATGGAGAAACAGGAAAAGCAGAAAAGCACCGGACAGAAAAGGAGTATTCATGAACGATTGGAGGAGAAGAAACAGGTGGTGGAGCAGCAACCAAAGAGGAAGCAGAGAAGTGGAATGGAACTATAACTCGTATATATTTGGAGAATAAGACTGATAAGCAAAACCCTGGATGGCAGATTGAAAACTGTTGATCCAGGGTTATTTGTTGTAGGATAGTCCATTAAATATTGTGTTGAAATCGGTATGAAATATTTCGGTTAAGGCAATGAGTTCGCTAATTTTGATGTTGTAGGTACCTGCCTCTATTTGAGAGTAAATGCTACGGGTGGTTGAAAGATTCCGAAGCTGTAATTGAGCAACAACCTGCTCTTGTGTGAGATTAGCTGCAGTTCTTAAATTTCGTAAATTATTTCCAATAGAAACATCATTGATTTGTCGTAGCTTTTGCTCCATAAATAATTCATACCTTTTATTTGCATCATTGTGCTTGTGCTTATATTGATTTTACTTGAAAAATTTCATATAATTGCAATGTATAGATT
>JALFVM010000035.1 GCA_022787145.1 Lachnospiraceae bacterium
CGATACTCACGGAGCTTTCCGAAGCACAAAGCAAATACGATCAGGCCATCTTTTCTGATTTTACAGAAGAAGAACTGATTCAGTATGCTCACCTGAATGAAAAAATCAAACAAAACACTCAGAAAATCTTAAGTACGATTACCAGTTTCCCCTGATCATACCTGAAATCGGGCCTGTGAAAAATTCAAAGGAAGGAACGTTTTTTTAACTAATCAGCCAGCAAATTTTTATCGATCTTTCCAGAGGCAATGGTATGATCTAACCAAAGATTAAGTGAATCAATCGCCAGAGCCATTTTTTCGAGTTCTTTTTTAATTTTGAGGAAATCTGGAATTTCCTCTTCAGAAAGCTCCCCGTCTACTGTAATTTCAATGAGTCGTTCCTTCTCGTGTGCAAGTTTATTAAGAGTAGCGAGCATTTCCAGAGTAATCTGAGAGAGCTCTTTCGATTTGATCTCAGGGACATATTCTATTCCAATCGGGCATTCATGAGAGCAAAAATAGTTGCACAGGGAAGGATTTTTATAGCAGTCTGCCATAGCAAGGATTTCTTCCGGATGTGGTAACGATTTTTCATTTTCTATTTTCTCAATACGGTCCGAAGAGATGAAGCCAAGCTTTTCGGCAGCACCTTCTCGTGAATACTCCATATTCTCACGACTTATCTGGTATATATTTTTATTCTCTTTTGTTGACTTTCTTCCCATAGTTTATTTCCTCATTCATTAGACGTTGTTATACCTTTTGACACTGTAATCATTATATAAGATATCTGTCGAAAAGGGAAGATGTGCAGGGGAATGGACATCTTATTTTAACCGCAAAAAAAGCAAAATAGATGTTCTTATTTCTGTAAACAGACAGTTTATCGTAACCGAGACTTGAACTATAATAATGCCATAAGCTACGGGAAAGGGCGATGCATATGACAATAGAAGAACGAATCAAAATGTGTCTTTTGATTGAAAAGATGCACCAACACAAAGCTTACAGCGAAAAGCTTGGTCTTGAAGATATGTCAAAATTTCATGGTAAAAGAATCGAAGGAAAGGAGGAGAGGAAAACATGTTCACATTACTGTTTATTATCCTGATGTTTCTTATATTTGGAAAACTTATTGGTTTTGCTGTGAAGGCAGCATGGGGAATATCAAAAGTAGTATGTACCATCGTGCTGCTTCCACTATTTTTAATAGGACTTGTATTTGCAGGTTTGATTGGAATTGCATTTCCAATTCTGTTAGTTGTGGGAATTGTGTCATTCATAATTCCGAAGCATATGTAATCAAATAACAACGTAGAGTAAAAAATAAAAAGAAAGAAGGATGTAGAATGTATCAAATTAAAAATTTTATCGAAAACGATGATGTAAAAGTGATTGATTCTCTGGGAGCCTTTTCAGTAGTAGAATACCAGAGAGATTTAAGTGTGATGCCGGAAACTGCAATGGAAGCATATTACGCAAGCCAGATGAACGTGCGCAAAAGACAGGTTGTCTGTGATGTGTCAAAATCAAATGTTACTATTCAGGCTGGAGCAATGCAGTGGATGGTTGGAAACGTAAAAGCAACAACGGGAATCAAAGGCATGGGAGATTTCTTTGGAAAAGCAGTACGTGGCTCAGTGACAGGAGAATCTGCAATTAAGCCCGAATATACCGGAGATGGGACATTGGTATTGGAACCTACCTATAAACATATTCTCCTGGTGGATTTAAATGACTGGAACGGTTCAATTGTACTGGATGATGGATTATTCCTTGCATGTGAATCAGCTTTAAAACATAAAGCAGTCATGCGATCAAATTTTTCCTCTGCAGTAGCCGGTAATGAGGGATTGTTTAACCTGGGAATTCAGGGAAAAGGTGTTGTTTGTCTGGAATCTCCCTGCCCAAGAGAAGAGCTGGTGGAGATTACTCTTGATAATGACGTATTAAAAGTGGATGGTAACTTTGCGATTGCATGGAGCGGAAGCCTTGATTTTACGGTAGAACGTTCTGGAAAGAGCTTAATTGGTTCTGCTGCATCCGGAGAAGGGCTGGTAAATGTGTATCGAGGAACGGGCAAAGTATTGCTCGCACCTGTAAGATAATCGTTCATTCTCTTACAAATGGTCAAGAAGTAAAGAAGTAAGAAAAATGCATATGATGCAGCCAGTTAGAAGAAATAAAAATTCTTCTAACTGGCTTTTTTCATTGTCACAAATATTGTCAGTTCAGTCCAATTTTATTTTATACAATTATTCGCCACTTTCCCCGACGATATTCCACATAGGATAGCATCCAGTTGATAAACCATCCAATCGGTGATGCTATCCAAACCATATGAATGCCGAACCTCGGAGCCATTATCATGGCAAAAATCACACGAAAGGAAAAATTCGCCAGATTCGCAATCGTAAACATTTTCATGTCTTTGGAAGCTCTCAAAATGGCATCTGTTGTCACCTTGAAACCAAGGATGCAGAAAAACCATCCAAGAAATGTCAGATAAGCCTCTCCTGTACTTCTGGCAACTGCTGTCCCCTCCTCTCCCAGAAACAGAGTGATAATCTGGGAATGAAAGCCTTCCAGAAAGAAGCAGATAAATGCCCCGGAGACAATTTCCATCCCATTGGCTGTATGGTAACCCTTCACCACTCTTTCCTGATTTCCAGCGCCCAGATTCTGTGCCGTATAGGAACAAAGTGCATTAGAAATCCCCATCAATGGCACAAAACAAAGTGATTCTACTTTTGCGGCTGCTGAGTAACCGGCCAGCGCCTCCGTGCCGAAACCATTGACAACAGACTGTACCAGCATCATACCGATGGAAACGGTTGATTGCTGCAAAATGGATGGCAGCGCTACCTTTGTCATCTCCGCCAGACTCCTGCTGTCAAACAACGACACCTTCCCCGGACTAAGCTGTGCAAGAAGTTTCAGAAAAACCAGGAAGGAAAGCAGTGCCGAGATTCCCTGCGCAATCAATGTCGCCCATGCCACACCAGCCACTCCCAGATTCAGCTTTGTCACCAGAAGGATATCCAATGCAATATTAAACAGGGATGAAAAAATCAAAAAACCCAACGGATATTTGGATTGTCCCAGCGCATTAAACATAGCCGAAATGACATTGTACATAAACAGAAACGGCAGCCCAAGAAAATAAATTCTCAAATATCGTACTGCCATTCCCATAATTTCCTGCGGTGTGTGAAGCCAACGCATAATCGTCGGACTTCCAAACCATCCCACTGCCGCAAGACACATACTGAACACAAGAAATGTCAAAAATGCAGTATATACAGATATCTTCATTTTTCGATAATCACGTGCTCCAAATTGTCGGCTGACAATCACAGAAGCACCGATTCCACCACCCATGGCGATGCAGATAAACACATTTGTCAGTGCATAGGAGGCCCCCACAGCCGCCAGTGCCTGCTCTCCTACAAAACGCCCTACGATTGCAGAATCGGCCATATTATAAATCTGCTGGAAAAAATTTCCTATAATGATTGGTATTGCAAACACGGTCAGTGCCCACAACGGCTTTTTGACCAATAAATAATCGTTCTTCATTTCTCTTTCTCCAAACTCTTTTGAATTTCGACAAAGAGATTATACTACTTTTGCTTCGCTTATCCCAGAAGTTTTTTCAGATCTTCTTCCGGTGTGGAAATCGACGCGATATTATAATGTTCCACCAGATCATTGAGTACATTCGGTGAGATAAAGGCCGGCAGGGATGGTCCAAGCAAAATATCTTTGATTCCGAGATGAAGCAGTGTCAGCAGGATACAGACAGCCTTCTGCTCGTACCAGGACAGCACCATGGAAAGAGGCAGGTCGTTCACACCACAGTCAAACGCTTCCGCCAGAGCAACCGCAACCTTGATCGCACCGTAGGCATCGTTGCACTGTCCCATATCCATCAGACGCGGAAGCCCGCCGATTGTTCCAAAATCTATATCATTGAAGCGATATTTTCCGCAGGCAAGCGTCAGAATCACACTGTCATCCGGCACCTGTTTTACAAATTCTGTATAATAGCTTCTTCCTTTTCGAATTCCGTCACAGCCGGCCACCAGGAAGAAATGTTTGATTGCACCTGCCTTCACGGCATCGATCACCTTGTCTGCTACAGAAAGAATCGTTCCATGGCCAAATCCTGTCATCAATTTCTTTCCACCGTTGATTCCGGTAAATTCTTTATCCGTTTCATATCCGCCAAGCGCGAGTGCTTTCTCAATCACCGGAGTAAAGTCCTTATCCTCTCCGATGTGTACCATTCCCGGATAGGAAACCGCCTCTGTTGTGAAGATTCGGTCTGCATAGCTTGCTTTCGGCGGCATCAAGCAGTTCGTCGTATAGAGAATCGGAGCCGGAAGGTCTGCAAATTCCTTCTGCTGGTTCTGCCATGCCGTACCAAAGTTACCTTTCAAATGTTTGTATTTTTTCAGCTCTGGATATGCATGAGCCGGAAGCATCTCCCCATGTGTATAAACGTTGATTCCCTTTCCTTCGGTCTGCTTCAGAAGTTTTTTCAGGTCATAGAGATCGTGACCGGTAATCACAATAAACGGTCCTTTTTCTACCGTAAGTGTGACTTCGACAGGCGCCGGTGTGCCAAAGGACTCTGTGTTTGCTTGATCAAGCATCGCCATACAGGTAAGGTTCACCTCTCCCACTTTCAAAACAACCGGAAGAAGCTGATCCATCCCCCAGTCAGATCCCACAACGCGCAGTGCTTTGTAAAGGAAGGCATTGACAGTTGCCTCATAATATCCCAGCACTGCTGCATGGTATGCATAGGCAGCCACACCGCGGACTCCAAAAAGAATCAGGGATTTGAGAGAACGAATATCCTCATCAGCTTCCCACAATTGATTCATATCGTAATCTTCTGCTCCGCCAAACTCACGTTTTTTCTGCTGCACGCGCGCAGTCAGCTCACGAATCGACGCATCATCAAAATTTACGTTTGTCAGCGTTGCAAAAAGTCCTTCCATCACCAGTTTGTTCAGGGCTGTGATATGCTCTGGTCTTTTTCCTTCCGCTGCACGGGCCAGTCCGATCAGCGCTCCCGTCAGTTCATCCTGAAGTCTTGCAACCTCAGCAGTCTTACCACAGACACCTGCATTTCCCTTGCATCCGCTGCATCCTGCAGTCTGTTCACACTGAAAACAAAACATTTTCTGTTCCATAATAGTTCCTCCTGTGAAATGATTCTGTATGTTTTCGCCATTTTTGAAAATGGCTGTTTGTTCTTGCTTTTACAGGTATAATTTATTACACTAAGGGAAATATGTATGTTGGAAATCCAACAAGAAGGAATCTGATATGAAAAATTTTGAACTCTTAAAAAAATGCCCTTTATTTCAGCAAATTGAAGAAAAAAAATTGTCTGCGATGCTGGACTGCCTCAATGCCAGAACGCTCACACTCGCAAAAAACGAGACCATCTTTCAAGAGGGAAGCAAAGCCACCTACGTCGGTCTTGTCCTGTCCGGCTCTGTCCAGATCGTACAAGATGATTTCTACGGAAACAGA
>JALFVM010000078.1 GCA_022787145.1 Lachnospiraceae bacterium
GTTCTTTGCCGTTCTCATCAGACAGCTTTGATAGTCTATCATGTTCAAAACCGTTTGTCAAGAACTTTTTTCATTTATTTTTTTGCTTTTCGCAAGTTGTTGTTTGCTCTCTCAAGCGACAGCTTCTATACTCTATCATATGAGTTATTATCTGTCAAGAACTTTTTTAATTTTTTTTGAAACCAGCTTGCATTCAAGAAGTGGTTTCTTTGCGACAGCCAGATTATAATAGCACTTAAGATTCTGACTGTCAACAGTTTTTTTATTTATTTTTCTAATTTTTTCATTTTTTTATTTTTTTACATTTAATCAAATAATTATTATCTTTTAAATTTTCCCTCACTTACAAAGCTGCCCGACGCAGTGCTTCAGATTCTGATAGGCTGAATTGGATGCAGCATTTTCTCGAGCTGCTCTCGTTCATGATTCTTGCCCCAATATAAAAAATTTGCTTCACTTGGTCCTGAAGAAGCAGGCTTCTTCTGCAGCCGAGATAAAAGGAGCTGTCTCTCGACAACTCCCCTTCTCGTTAAAAGATACTCAAAAACATCCGCACCAACAAATCTTTTTCATACAAAACAGATAGAAGCGGATCTTTTTCCACCAGCGCAAGGCATTCCTTTCCGACTAAAGTATTACAAAGTACCGTGAGCACTAAAAGCGCAATCCATATGATAATCACACTCTTAAGTATACCGACAGCCGCGCCAGCGACATGATTAATCCCATTCAGCACCGGCAAGTGAGACATCACATCCAGGCCATGAGCAACCATCCGGATTAACACTGCAGCAACTGCATAAGAAAGCAGAAATGACAATCCATTCAAAATAATTGTTGCCAAATATTGTGCAACATATTCCGAAAACGTCTCTGCCGCCAGATAGCTGTATCCCTGCACATTATTATTTTCGCCAAGCGCTTTCTTCACGCTCTCAGGAAGGACAAAACTGTCCAGCAGCGTCGAATCATCGGTGCCTCCTGTTTTCAGAATCTGCTCACTGACAGACTCTTCGCAGCGTTCTTCAATTTTCTCATATATTGGTGTTTTTTCTTTTAAAAATTTATTCACATAGGGATTGACTGTCCACACAATCATAATTGACAATGCTACAAACATCAAGGAAACCGCTTCTTTCACAAAACCTCGTCTGTATCCCTGATAACAAAACACGCAAATAACAATCAATGCCACTATTCCAAGCCATGTCATTTTCATCATTTAAACTTAATCGTACTTAATCCATTATCCATAACCAGCATATATTTGTTCATACCAAGACGGAAGAAATCATTAATGGCACCTTCATCAATATTTCCATTAAATTTCTCCACTCCATTCGTGGTAATCACACATACCTGAGAGTCATTGTTCATTACAATGTGCCCATCGCTCATACGTATTTTGGTGTATGCAATATTAAAGCTCTTTTCAAATTTTATATGTCCGGATGTATCGTATACTTTCATTGTATACATTTTATCTTTTCCATCATTTTTAAAAACCAGCCCAATATTATCCTTATCATAGAAAGTACTTATAATTTCCTCTTCTACCTGCACATTTGCACTTTCTTTCGGAATTTGTTTTCCCTTAAAAACACTAAATCCATCATCGCGAAAAGCAACTGCTGTAGAAGAATCCAGGTACTCTACCTGAGGAATCACCACCCCCTGATATTGGTATCCGCTTACAATATTATCGATCTGATTTTGTCCTGCGGTAGCAAAATTATAAAACGCCACATAGCTGGTGGTTTCTTCGCCGCTTACAAACTGATATGCTACCATAATCAGCACACCATCTTCCGAAACAGCAATATCAAGCGGATAGCCTGGATCATCTACACGTGTCTGATTTTCTGCAATCAGACTTCCGTCAGAAGCATAAAAATTAATCCAGGTGTCCTCACCCCCATCTAAAATAGCAGCCACAACACCTTGTTTTGCCACTTTGACTTTTACAATATTCAGCGTTGTTTCAATCTGCCCGATTTCTCCATCTTTATTAAAAATGCAGATATTGGTACCGCCCTGGTCTGCCACAGCGATTGTCCCGTCACATTCATCCGCAATTGGGTTTTGCATTTCATAAGTAGCACTCCATGAAATATTCCCCTCATAATCCTGTACAGCAACACCATCTCCACTATACTTAAACAGAGAGCCATCTAATTCCAAATACTGCGCAGACACAGTATCTTCATTATCACTGGTACTAATTACCTTATAAGTGTCATAGCTTCGGTATTTTACAAATAAAGCAGTCCCTATGCAGGCCATAACAATCACTCCGGCTGTAATACCAGTGCGAATCATCACCTTTCTTCTGTGTCTTGCAAGGCGAGCATCGTAACTCGTATCATCATTCGTCGCTGCACGAATATTTTTTTCCAATTTTCTTTGGTTCTTTAATGCTCTTCTTTTCCTCATTTTACGTTTTAAATTACTTATCACATTACTCATAATGTCTTCCTTATCTCTTTTCTGAAGTTCCTTCTTAGAATTCATGACAGCACACAGTTATCTGCATGATCAACTCATTCTCATGTGGATTGTACCACATTCTTTTATGGAAGTAAAATTTTTTCTCCCGGATAAATGATCGTCTCTTTCGAAATATTGTTCAATCGGCAAATCGCATTCACTTGATCAGCATTTCCATAGACGGACTGGCTGATTGAAGTAAGCGTATCTCCCGGTCGAATCGTATAGGTTCTTGTCTGCGCTGCTGCAGGTGTTTCCGTCATCTGCGGACTCTCCAAAGGCGTTGGTGTTACCGAAGGTATCGGCGTCGTCTCCTTTTTCGCCGCAGGTATCGGCGTTTCCGTCACAACAGACTCTGTTTTTTCCTTTTCAGAAGGGAGCGGCGTTTCGGAAGACATTGGTTCTGCAGTTTTAGAAGGCGTTGGTGTTGCAGACAACGATGATTCGGAAGCAGGCAGCAATGAAACAGTTTCCAGAACATTCTCTCCTGCCTCTTTGATTGTCTGATAGTCTTTGAGATAACCTGTCCCAAACGCCAGTATAAGCAGTACTGCTGCCGCCACAGATGCATACATAAAGTATGGCAGCTGCTTCTTTTCTTCTTTATCCTGATTAGAAATAATTTTCCTGAAATCTTTTACAGCCTGATCAGACACTGATTCTTTCTTTTCCATCGGCATATTATGATTTACCTCAATCATATATTCCTGCATCGCATCATTTCGCTCATAATATAGATAATACCCTCTTTGTCTGCACATTTTTCCATTATCATAGCGAAAAAACGCCTCTTCTCCGTCAATCGGCTCCATCATAAAGAAAACTTTATCATTCCCACCAAAATAATTCAAATGCGCACGCACCATGGCATCGGTAATTTCCATCGAATATTCTGGTGCCGTAAAAAACCATCCTACGATTTCCTGCTGTGAGAAATATTGCTTCATTACTTCATCCGCCTGGAGAAAAACCGTCTCATCAAAAGGAATATGATTGGCATCCACCTCTATTCCTGTAAGGCAAAATGCACTTTTTATAAAAACATACGTAACACCTTCTGCCCAGTTGCTTCTTCCAAGCAAAAGCGCAATTTTTCCATCGGAAATCTCATCTGCGCTTCTATCCAGATAATGAAAAGCATAATCTTCAATATATATTTTAAAATGGTCGTCCACATCCCCAATCTGCCTGATATTTCTGGGAATCTGGAAAAAACTTTCGTTTCCCACCGGTTTCTTTTTTTCATCTTTGTATATAACTTCAATCATACGATCACCCCTTTTTGGGGACAGCATACCACAAAACTCCTGCGAACTTTATCGGATTCTAAGAGAAAAAATATATTTTTTTTGCAAAATTTCGGTATATTCTTTTCGGCCAGGGAAATACTTTCGATGCAGTTTATGAAAGGAGAATTCTGATCTTATGGCTTATTATATCAACAGAAAGAAGAAACACGCAGATATTCAGCTTGGCTTTCTTTTAAAAGAATGTATTTTGAACACACAAAAAAACTGGGAAGAACTTGTATTTCTCTGCATCGGAAGTGATCGCATCACCGGCGACAGCCTCGGTCCCTACATCGGATACCAGCTGTCGCAGTACATGCTTCCTCATACAAATATATATGGTACGCTGGAACAGCCCGTTCATGCTCTGAATCTCTCCGGTACAATGGAACAGATTCATACCAGGCATCCACAGGCTCTTATTATCGCCATAGATGCTTCTCTAGGCGCAAAAAAGCACCTGGGCTATATCACCGTCGGAAACGGTTCTATTCGCCCAGGCGCAGGAGTACGCAAGGATCTTCCTGAAGTTGGAGATGTCTACATTACCGGAATTGTATGTGCTTCCGGTTTCTTAGAACATCTCGCCCTTTCCAATACCAGACTCGCCTTTGTCGTTTCAATGGCTGACACCATTACAAACGCCATTTTGTCTGTTTACACAGAAACTTCTAGTCTTATACAAACTCTTTGATCTGTTTGTAGATGCCTTCTGCATCCAGCTGATATTTCTCAAGCAACGCTACTGCAGGGCCTGACTCGCCGAATACGTCCTGAATACCAATTTTCTTCACTGGTGTAGGAGCTTTCTCGCTTAAGCAGTCACAAACTGCGCTTCCAAGTCCGCCAATGACAGAATGCTCTTCTACCGTTACTACTTTACCAGTTTCTTTTGCTGCTGCAACAATCAGATCTTCATCCAGAGGTTTGATTGTATGAATGTTGATCACTTTTGCCTCGATTCCATCAGCAGCAAGTTTTTGGGCAGCCTCAAGAGAAGCAGCTACACAAAGACCATTCGCAATGATAGTCAGGTCTTTTCCTTCTCTTAACACGATACCTTTTCCAAGCTCAAATTTGTAATCTGGGTTATCATTGATGACAGGAGCAGCCAGTCTTCCAAAACGAAGATAAACTGGTCCCTTATGCTCGTAAGCAGCTTTTACTGCTGCCTTTGCTTCTACATCATCAGATGGGCAGATAACTACCATTCCAGGGATTGCTCTCATCAGAGCAAAGTCCTCGTTACACTGATGGGATGCACCGTCCTCACCAACAGAGATTCCGCCGTGAGTAGCGCCGATTTTTACATTAATTTGGGGATAAGCAACAGAGTTACGCACCTGCTCATAAGCACGTCCTGCTGCAAACATAGCGAAGGTGCTTACAAAAGGAACTTTTCCTGTGGTAGCCAAGCCTGCACCAATACCTACCATGTTACACTCAGCGATACCGCAGTCGATGTGGCGCTCCGGAAATTCTTTTTTAAACATTGCTGTCTGAGTAGCTGCAGCAAGGTCAGCGTCTAAAACAACAACGTCTTCATGCTCTTTACCTAATTCTACTAACGCAGCTCCATAGCTTGCTCTTGTTGCAATTTTCTTTACTTCTGACATAATGCTTCACCTACCTTTTCTAAATCTGCCATAGCAGTTGCATACTGCTCATCGTTTGGAGCTTTTCCATGCCATCCAGCCTGATTCTCCATAAAGGACACGCCTTTTCCTTTTACGGTTTTGCAAATGATTGCAGTCGGCTGACCCTTCGTTGCTTTTGCTTCATCAAATGCAGCTTTCAGCTGATCCATATCATTTCCGTCTGCTACATTAATTACATGGAAATTGAATGCTTCAAATTTTTTGTCGATTGGATATGGAGAACATACCTCTTCGATGGTTCCATCAATCTGAAGATTGTTGTTATCTACGATTACACACAGGTTATCCAGATGTCTTGCGCCTGCAAACATAGCAGCCTCCCAGATCTGTCCTTCCTGAATCTCACCGTCACCTGTCAGTGCATAAGTACGATAAGATTTTCCATCTAATTTTGCGGATAAAGCCATACCTACTGCTGCAGATACACCCTGTCCCAGAGAACCGGATGACATATCAACACCAGGGATATGTTTCATATCCGGATGTCCCTGCAGATAAGATCCGAGATGACGAAGAGTCTTCAGATCTTCTTTCGGGAAAAATCCTCTTTCTGCCAGTGCAGAGTAATATCCCGGTGCAGTATGACCTTTGGATAATACGAAACGGTCTCTGTCTGGATCTTTTGGATTTTTTGGATCTACATTCATTTCTTCAAAATACAGATATGTAAAGATATCTGCTGCGGAAAGAGATCCGCCTGGATGTCCTGCTTTTGCAGCGTGAACTGCCGTTACAATGCTTTTACGCACTTCATTGGCAGTCTTCTGAAGTTCCAATTTGTTCATGTTTTCCTCCCATTCTGTGCTCTTCTTTGCACAGGTAAAATTTTAACAAATTTTACCTCATTATCAACCTTTATTATATTATTTATCACCAAAAACTGCAATGTAATCCTTCTGGAATTTTTCAATACCAGCGTCTGTCAGAGGATGTTTTGTCATCTGCTCAATCACTTTGAACGGAACAGTTGCAATGTCAGCACCGGCCTTTGCGCAGTCTGTTACATGGATCGGATTACGCACACTTGCAGCGATAATCTGTGTATCAATGTCCTCAGCAACAGCAAAAATCTCTACGATATCTCTGATCAGATCCACACCGGTAACAGAAATATCATCCAGTCTTCCAAGGAATGGAGACACATAAGTTGCTCCTGCTCTTGCAGCAAGCAGTGCCTGTGCTGCCGTGAAGATTAAGGTTACATTTGTCTTAATTCCTTCTGCAGAAAGAACTTTTACTGCTTTCAGTCCTTCTTCTGTCATAGGAATTTTTACAATCATATTTTTATGGATTTTAGCAATCTCACGACCCTCAGCAATCATGCCCTCAGCGTCTGTTGTCGTTGCTTTTACTTCACCGCTGATTGGTCCGTCAACGATTGTTGTGATCTCGCGGATAACTTCCTCAAAATCTCTTCCTTCTTTTGCGATCAACGATGGATTTGTTGTAACACCACAAATCACACCCATTTCATTTGCTCTGCGAATATCCTCTACTTTTGCAGTATCAATAAAAAATTTCATCCTGCTGTACCTCCCATATTTTTTATACTGTTAGTATAGCATACGGTTTTTTTGAGTCAAGACGCTTCAAAATTATTAATAATTTTTTCTACTAATAATTTTGTTATTTATTAATAAGCCCTTTCAAAATTTTCGTTAATTTCTTCACTTCTATCAAATTTTCCCACTATTTACACTGATTTTATACTCTGTCAATACGAAAAAGAGCTTCACCATACGGCAAAGCCCTATTTTTATTACTAATAATTTTCTTATTTTTATTTATTTCAACTTTTTTTCCCATCCCGGTTTGCCTTCGCATATCCGGTCGTTCTGCGCACAATCAGCTTCGGTTCATACTCAATATGATAAATACTGGTGGGACGCTCCTCCAGAGAACGATTCTGCTCTTCTTTAATCTTTCGCATAATAATCTCACAGGCATCCCTCCCTTTCAGCTGTACAAAATGGTCAATGGTTGTCAGAGCAATGCGGTGAAGACTCGAATAAAAAATGTTGTCACACCCGATGACAGACACATCCCCAGGCACCTTATAACGCTGCTCATTCAACGAGTCAATAATTCCCATAGCCATCATATCATTCAAGCCTGCAATCGCAGTAATCTGCGGATGCTCCTTCATCAAATCTCTCGTCAGCTCATATCCCATCTGGTATTCCGAATCTGCCCGCGGACGAATGTCATCCATTGCATCGGCCGCCGCCCGGATAATGACGTGATCACGCAGGCCTGCTTTCTCAAATTCACTGACAAAACCTTCCACACGTTTCGAGCGCTGCTTCTGACGTTTCGTGAGAGGTGTCGCCAGAAATGCCACATCACGATGGCCAAGATCCAGAAGATGGCGTGCCATCAGCTTTCCAACCTTAGTGTTGTCCTGGTTGATCGCATCCACCTCCACCTTTTCCCGGTTACTGATAATAGCCAGCGGAATGGAGTGTGCAAGCATCTCCACCTGTTCCATATACACCGGACTTGGATTAAATGTATAAATAATCCCCATCGGATGTACCGCTTTCATCATACGAAGATAACGTTCCTCCAAACGCAGCTCTCTCTGTGTATTACACACAAATACACCGTATCCCTTCTCATTCGCAATGGATTCAATTCCCTGAAGAAGCATCACATAATAGGGATTCGTCAGTGTCGGACAAAACACAACAATCAGTTTTTCCCCTTTTGTATCTGCCTTTCTGGAGCGACGCGGTGTCTGGTATCCAAGTTCCTTCGCCGCCTGTTCAATTCTTTCAATCGTTTCTCTGGAAAAAGATACGTTATATTTTTTATTTAACACCATAGAAACAGTAGCCTGGGAGACACCTGCTGCCCGGGCTACATCGGTAGACGTTACTTTTTTCTTTTTATTCATGCACTACAACTCCACTCTGCCCTCTAATGCACGCAATAGAGTTACCTCATCAATGTATTCCAAATCACCGCCAACAGGAACTCCGCTTGCAATACGGCTCACCTTAATTCCAGACGGTTTGATCAGTTTGCTGATATACATGGCAGTCGTTTCCCCCTCCAGACTGGAATTCGTTGCAATGATCACCTCATCCACATCCTGATTCTGAAGTCGCTGCATCAATTCTTTCAACTTGATGTCATCCGGTCCAATGCCAAGCATCGGCGAAATCGCCCCATGCAGGACATGATAAACGCCATTGTATTTTCCGGTCTTCTCATAGGCCGCCAGATCACGCGGATTTTCCACTACCATAATCACCCTGTGGTCTCTGTCCGAATTGCTGCAGATCGGGCATTCCTCCTGATCTGTTAATGTATAACAAGACTTGCAATACTGTACCTTGTTTCTTGCATCCGTCATGGATTCTGCCAGCTTCTGTACCTGATCGGGAGGCATATTCATAATATGAAAAGCCAGCCGCTGGGCGGATTTTGCACCAATTCCCGGAAGGCTGGATAACTGTTCGATCAAATTACTGATATGATTGCTGTAATATTCCAACTTTATGTCCTCTTTTCTGCACTTTGCTTAAGCAGAGGCTTTCCTTAAAACGGAAAGCCTCCGCCAAAGCCACCCGTCAGCTTTGCCATAGCGCTTGTCGTAGCCTCTTCCATTTTTCTGAGAGCCTCATTTGTCGCTGCAACAATCAGATCTTCCAGCATCTCAATATCATCTGGATCCACAACTTCTTCTGCCAGTTTTACCTTGGTCACTTCTTTTTTTCCAGACACAGTAACCTCAACCGCACCGCCGCCTGCTGTTGCGGTAAATTCTCTTGTCTCCAGCTCTTTCTGGCTTTCCTCCATCTGTTTCTGCATCTTCTGTGCCTGTTTCATCAGATTATTCATATTGCCCGGCATCCCCATGCCGCCTGGAAATCCACCTCTTTTTGCCATTTTTCAATCCTCCTGTTTACAATTCCGGATCATCTTCTGTGATGATGTCCATGTTAATATTTTCTTCTATAATTTTATCGACAGAAATCTGCGCAAGCCCGACTTTCTGGTGCTGCTCGGCAAGAAGAATCTCAACCTCCACAGTCTTTCCGATACGATTTCGGATAATTTCTTCCAAAGTCTCTTTGTATTCCGGGTCATTTACACATTTCGGTCCCAGAATCTGATCTTTCATCACCACATACAAGACAGGCTCTCCCGTCTGTCCATTGTATTTTGGATCTGAATTCTGCAGCATTTTCTTAAAAAATCCAGATGTCTCACCCACAATACTCTTCCACTGTGCCATCACCGTCTGAAGATCCTGCGTTGCTGCTTTCTCCGGTTTTTCTTCCGGTGTGCTTTGCACTACTGGTGCTGCCTGCTGCGAAACGCCTGCCGAAGCAGGAGCCTGCATCATCGGAATTCCCTGTTCCATTTTCTTTTCCAGCACCCGGATTCGATCCAGAACCGAGTCAAGATTTGTTTCCATTTCCGGACGACACAGCTTAATCAGCGCCACCTCCACCAGTACGCGTTTCTGACTGGAATAGCGAATCTGGTTGGAAAGCTCTGACAACACACGGATATAACGCATCAGCGTCTCCGTCTCGATCATCTGTGCTTCCTCTTCCATCAGCTTTCTGTTTTCTGTGGAAACATCAATGACCTCCTCAGGATTCTCAGATGTCTGGATCAGAAGAAGATTTCTCATATACCAGACAAAATCCGTAACGAACTGTCCCAGTTCTCTTCCCTGAATAATCATCTCTTCCAGCTGATGAATCACAGCCGTCACCTCATCTGCCGCAATATGACGCAAAAGTTGTCCAAACACTTCCGTATCGACCGCCCCAAGATTCTCGAGTACTTTATCGTAGGTGAGCGTCTCCCCCAGATAAAAAGCAATACACTGGTCAAGAAGGCTCAGGGCATCACGCATAGATCCGTCTGCCGCCTTCGCAATATAACGAATGGCACGATCTTCTGCCTCTACGTTTTCCATTTCTGTCAGTTCTTTCAGTCGGGATGCAATGGTATCAATCGTAATTCGCCGAAAATCATAGCGCTGACATCGCGACAAAATCGTAATGGGAATCTTATGCACTTCTGTTGTAGCCAAAATGAAGATTACATAAGAAGGAGGTTCCTCTAATGTTTTCAGCAATGCATTAAATGCACCTGTTGACAACATATGAACCTCGTCAATAATGTATACTTTATATCTTCCCTGCGTAGGGCGATAAGATACTTCTTCCCGAATCTCACGAATATTATCCACGCCGTTGTTGGAAGCCGCGTCAATCTCAATGACATTCATGGATGTGCCATCACTGATTGCTTTGCAGACATCACATTCGTTACAGGGACTCCCATCAATAGGATGTTCGCAGTTTACTGCCTTTGCCAGTATTTTGGCTACTGTTGTCTTACCTGTTCCACGTGTCCCGCAAAACAGGTAAGCATGACCGATTCGATCAGCCTTAATTTGATTTGTTAATGTTGTTACGATGTGTTCCTGGCCTTTCACCTCCGAAAAAGTGTCCGGCCGGAACTTTCTGTACAGAGCAGTATAGCTCATAAAAAACTCCTATCTATGCTTAGTCGCCGAAGCTGATTCCAATCTGCTTCGCAGCTTTTACTGTCTGATCCTTAGGAGATACCATCTTCAGCTTACCGGCACATTCCTCAAGCGGAATTCTCTTGATCTTGCCGTCTACAATGCCAATCATTACACCGTATTCCTGATCAAGAATGCTCTCTGCCGCGCCTGCACCAATGCGTGTAGACAGTACACGGTCATACGCACAAGGACTTCCGCCTCGCTGTGTATGTCCAGGAACTGTAACACGAACTTCCATGCCGGACATCTCTGTAATCTGCGCTGCGATCTCATAAGATACGGAAGGATATTTCTTCGCACGAGCTGCCAGTTTGGCTTTGTATTCTTTTTTGGAAAGTTGGGCATCTTCTTTGGAAATAGCACCCTCTGCTACAGCCAGAATGGTAAAACGTTTTCCGGCTTTGCTTCTGCGATTGATTGCACTTACTACTTTTTTGATATCATATGGAATTTCTGGAATTAAAATGATGTCCGCACCGCCTGCAACACCTGCATGAAGAGTCAGACTTCCTACTTTATGTCCCATAATTTCTACGATAAATACACGTCCATGAGAGGATGCCGTCGTATGAATACAGTCAATCGCATCGGTTGCGATATTTACTGCACTCTGAAAACCAAAAGTCATATCTGTTCCAAAAATATCATTGTCGATTGTCTTCGGCAAATGAATGACGTTCAATCCCTCCTCACGAAGAAGGTTGGCAGTTTTCTGTGTACCGTTTCCACCCAGAATCACCAGGCAGTCCAGACATAACTTATAATATGTCTGTTTCATGGCTGCAACTTTGTCCAGTCCTTTTGCATCCGGTTCACGCATCAGCTTAAACGGCTGTCTGGATGTTCCCAAAATTGTTCCGCCCTGTGTCAGAATACCAGAAAAATCTCTGGAGGTAAGCATACGATATTTGCCATAAATTAACCCTTTATATCCATCATCAAAGCCATATACTTCCAGTTCATCCACGGAATTGCTAAGCCCCTTTACAACACCACGCATGGTAGCATTCAAAGCCTGACAGTCCCCGCCACTTGTTAACATTCCAATTCTTAACATCATTTCACATCCCATCCTTTTTAGTTTTTCCTACATTATAGTATAATTTCTGCATAATCACAAGTAAAATTCTCCCGATGACCGAGATGGTTTCAGACAAAAACAAAGGGACGGTTCTGTATCCGATTTTAACCAGACACAGAGCCATCCCCCTAGTACACCGAATAATAAACTAGTTTTACCAATCAGGCAAAGATTTCCTCTAACATTACCTTCGCATCAGCTTCTGTAACCGGACGCGGAGTCAAAGGTGCAAAACATTCACAAGCAACCTGTGGTGCCAGTGCAACTGCCTCCTCCTTACTGATTCCATACTCCTTTAAAGTGGGGAGGGACAGGGATAAGACAGTGTGAACAATTCTATGTCCCGAAGAGGCGATGCAACACGAAATGCAACACGGCATAAAAAAAACCCTGTAAATACAGGGCTTTTTAGATCGAAGCGACGGGATTCGAACCCCTTTAAAAAAGCCCCTATTTTCCAGGAATACTGATAAATCAAGGATTTTGGCGTATTTTTTAGTTCCAATAAGCATTTAAAAATGCCTATTTTCACTATATTATACGCCCCATGCAACACGAAATGCAACACGAAATAATTTGAAATGTTATAATATGCTATCTTTTTGTTACTAAACACAAAAATAGCCGCCCGGTCTGTGGTAAACTAGGCGGCTATTTTTGCCAAACTATTTATTGGGCTAACCGTCTATCGGCAGCACTCTGTCTTATAACTACATTATCACTCTTCACGGATTATGTCAAAATCTTTATCTCAATAGAAAGCTATTTAATGTTTAGAAGTTACTGTTCAAGGGTTAGCTGGACTTGAGAAAACCGATGGTGTAGACTGATAACAGTCAAAGCCATCAGTTTTCTTTATCCAAATATTCTGGACACTCTGTCATATATATTTGCCGGATCTTCAAGGCGCATCAAAACAAGCATGCTCATGCATTGGCAGAGATAATCGATGCTTTCGAAACTTCTGAATGTCACGGCCTGCGCCTGTTTCCGCTTATAATTCCTTAGAAGCCTTTCGGCTTCATTATTCGTGGCAGGTACCCGGATATCATGCAGGAACAACAGATGGTTGTGCATGTATTTCTCCATTCTCAGGAATAAATTGTACCCGTCTTTATAATAATCATTTGCCGGAATGTCTTCATATTCTTTCCGGGCAGTTTCCAGTATCTCACGGTATCGTTTTTCGAATCCGGAGACTATTTCCGGATCTGGCCCGTGTGGCTGCCGGCATCCATTTCGGAAGTGGACCATTTCCTGCACCAGTGCATGCATTTTTTTATTCCAGGTACGGTCTGGTTCATTCTCCATGCTGGCTTTCAGATACCGCAGTACATGGGCAAGGCATTCCTGATGATCTGCTCCATAATTATAAAAGGTAATATCATGGTCATGGACAAGGATCCCCTGATAGTCTTCTGTAACCGTACCCTTTACTCCTTCGTGTCCCTTTTTCTCGCGGGCAAAGTACAGGGCTTTTCCGTCCGGGGTTGCACAGACATATACCTGGCAGCTCTTTCCGTTTTCCCTGGCATTTGTACAATCCGTATGCATAACAGGGGAAAGCAGCATATCTGCATAGGCAGACCTGCGTTCAGGCTCAGTTTTTAAAGCAAACTCCCGGTTTAGTCTGCTTATCATGCCTTTGGAAATATTCAGTTTTCCACCCGTCAGGTCGGACAGAAAAGCCCTGCTCTTATCAATGGATGTACAGCAGTCATTGTTCAGAAGGAACAGAAAAGCCCGTATGCTGCCATCATAATTCACATCATCGATAACTCCATCTGGAAATGCTGCATGTGCACGTTCTCCCGTATGACTGTTATAATAAACATCTGCATGATATTCCGTTACATTCAGGACCATACGGATACTTACCATCTGCTTTACGATGGTCCTGGCAGTCTTTTTAAAAGCACAGTCTTCGAGCACTTCTTCAGGTGGAGGAAGGAGGATAACTGGCTGCGTAGGCTCCTGCCTTTTCCGGCAGTGCCCTTTGTGGCCAGGCTGCCCGCCTGGTTTTCTGCCTGTTTTTTCCCTGTTGTTTGTGATCTTTTTACGTCGTACTGCTTTTGAAGAAGGAATAGAAGAGTTTTCATAATCGCGGTTGATCTGTGCCCGTAGTTTCAGATTCTTTCCCGGTTCTTCTTCCAGTCTGGATGCCGCTTCATAAAACTGATGTCTGAAAACGGCTGCTTTATCCAGTGCATCATCTCTTTGCTTTTCTGCATTCAGTGCACGGATCTCCATTTTTCGGAGTTCCTGCGCGGACCTTTTTTGTGCCTTTTCAAACTCCCGGAGCATATCCTCCAGTACCTGAAGCCAGTAATTGCGCACACGGATCGTTTCTTTGTGCGCATCTGCAAGTTCTTTTTTCAGCTTCTCAATCTTATGTTCATAAACGTTGTACTCTTTCTGATGAAGTTCTTCTAACTGGATATATCTTTCGCCAGATTCCAGTTCTTTGTTTCTGCGTTGTGCAGCTTTCAGCCGACACATGAGAGTGATATGATCATAAGTATCAGGCATACGTTTTCCTCCGGTACAGTCCTGCTAAACACTGCTGACGATATCTGTGATCTTTGAGATATGATCCTCGAGATATTCGATCAGCTCTTTCTGTTTCTGGATGAATTCCTCCTGGATCTCGATCTGCCTGAGATAGCCGTCAAGAAGCTCATCACGTTTTTTTAGTTCCTGTATAAAATCAATCTCCATAAAAACAACCTCTCTTTCTTGAAAAAAGTATAGCAGAAATGCAGAAAAAAGCGAATTCCCGGAAATGACCCATTGGGCAATCTGACTGTGGATAAATCTCCATTATAAGATTGAAAATGAGCAGATATAAGGCCTCTGTCTGAAAGAATGGATAAGATTCGGTGTATAACTTTTGTGAAAAAGAACAGCAGAAAAAACTATAAACACAGTTTTTTCTGCTGAAGATAATTATCCACAAAATAGAAAAAATAATTTCGTCACTTTTTACAATGACTTATACACACCTTTGAACAGTAACTTTTTTGCTGTGAAAATTTCCGGATTTATAATTTATGATTGACGAAAACACAAATGGGAGGGTATTATCGTATTATAAGATCTTTGGAAAAAAGGCCGAAGAGGAAAGGAAAAGAAGAGTATGAAGAAAAGTTTTTTAAAGAAAATGCTGGCATTGTCCGTAGCTGCGGCGGTGACAGTGACTTCTGCGCCTGGGGTATATGCAGGGGAGACTGAAATTGCAGGAATTTCAGAGTTCTCGGATGGTACAGAGGAAAATGCAGCAGAAAATAATGTGGTTTCGCAGGAAGAAAGCGAATCGGATGAAGCTGCCCAGGTGTCTGATGGAAGTGCAGATGAAGCGCAGGTATCTCAGAATCCTGATGTAGAGGAATTCGGAGATGGAACAGAAGAATCAGCCGCTGCTGGTGCAGAAGTATTTGATGACGGTGCAGAGGCAGCAGGGGATACAGAGGAGATTAAGGAAAGGTATTCCCATAATATTATGGAAGAGGATGGACAGTGGCATGGCTGGATCGGCTATGAGAATGATGACGGAACCCTGACTGTTACCGGATGGGGAAATCTTGGCGGAAATGAGGATACATTTTTACTTCGGATTCCTTCAAGTATCGGAGGGAAGACAGTAACAGCCATTGGTCCGTATAATGGAAGTTCAACAGACACATCCGACAGATTCTATTTTTTAGATCCGCGAACAATCAAAGCATTGGAGCTGCCGGATACAGTTACGAGGATTGCCGGATACAGTTCATGGTATGGGGTGTTTGGGGCATTTCGAAATCTGGAAGATCTGAAACTGCCGGACAATCCGGACTTTAAAGTCGGTGACGGAACATCAGTTTTATTTGATTATAGTTATAACGAAGATTATATGATGCCTCATTTGAAATCATTGAAAATGTATAATAAGGAATCATGGAATTATTACGGGGCATCTGATAAAGAGGTAATGGATACCATCACATCCCTTACATTATATGGAAATTCTGAGTATGAAGAGCAGGTATATAACACAGAGACAGGGCAGTATGAAACAAGGATAAGAACGGAACTGGGAGTTTGGGGGTATCCGAAACTTCAGACACTGGTGCTGAATGGAAGTGCAGAAACCTTGAATGTAGGAGGTAGTGAACTTAATACGATTTATTCTACCGGAAGTTTCAGTACATTGAAGTTGATGTCCTGTCCGAAACTTACTGAATTTAATGCAGAGTGTACATTTGACAGGTTATATCTGGTTGACTGCCCGGAACTTACAACAGTGAATACGAAATCTGATCTGGAAAAAGTATCCACAGAGAGACTGGAAAACTGTCCGAATCTTCCATTGAAAAAAATCAGTATAAAACCTGAGTATCTTGATATTTGTGCATATATGAATTCTCAGGTGGAAGTGATCAATATGGATCTGTCAGAGCTGCAATGGCGGGCCAGCTTAAATCTGGCTACATTTTGTAAGGCAGAACACTTGAGAGAAATCAATGTAGTCAGGGAAAATTGGGGATATTATTCAATTGATGGTGTCTTATATTGTGGAGGAAATGATTCAAGTGGAGAAAAGCAGCTGATATTTTATCCACCGGCGAAGAGTTCTGGTGGAAGTTATACTCTTCCGTCGGATACGACAGCTATTAGTCCCTTTGCTTTTTATGGAAGCAAGCTTGATAAAGTAGTGATTCCGGATAATATTTCAGCATCTTATACATGGATTTCCGTGAATGTGGATTCCTATTATAAGAACAGAGAGTATTTTCAGGAACTTCAGGATACCAATATAACTTATATAGGAGTTGGTACGCTCAGCAATGTGAAATTTGCTATGGTGCGTGGCTCTAAGGCAATGGATTACGAATGGAACTGGGAAGATTGTGGCAGTAGAATTACCAGTAAGCTGAATGAGTCCAGGATCATTTATTACACAGGTGGAAATTATAAGATCAATTATGACCTGGATGATGGTACAAATAATCCGGGAAATCCTACCAGCTATGTGGCAGGTGAGGTACAGTCCTATCCGCTTCTCGCTCCGACGAAAAAGGGGTATACTTTCGAAAAATGGGTGGATGAAGTTGGAGATGGTGTAGAGAATACGAAATTAAGGGAAGGTGTGTACGGAGATAGAACATTTAAGGCAGTCTGGAAGAAAATTCTCCCGAAAGGTTCCCTGTTAACAAATACGATCACCACGAAAACAGCCGGTACTGTAAAGAAATCCCAGAGCACGAAATCTCAGACCATTTCCCTGGGTGCCAAGTGCCTGGGTGGAACGAAGATTACTTATACTTCAAATGACAGCAAAGTAAAGGTAAGCTCCAGCGGAAAGATCACCATACCCGCGAAGTATGCAGGAACAGCCACCATTACCATAAAGGCGGCATCCAGCAAGACTTACAAATCCGGTTCAAAGAAGGTCACAGTTTCTGTAACTCCATCCAAGGTATCCTTGAGCAAGGCCACTAACGTAAGCGGCAGAAAGCTCTCCGCCCAGTGGAAACGAAACAGCAGTGCACAAGGTTACCAGGTTCAGTACGCAACAGGCAGTAATTTTAAGACCGGCCTGAAAACAAAGACCATCACAAAGAATTCAACTGTAAAAGCCACACTTACCTCTCTGACAAAGAATAAAACCTATTATGTCAGAGTCAGGGTCTATACGAAAAAAGGAGGAAAAACACTGTATTCTTCCTGGAGTAATGTGAAGTCTGTAAAAATTAAAAAGTAATTACAGAAACATACGATTGAACACAGAGTGAACAGTAATACAGCACATAAAAATCAGTGATCTGATCACATTTCAGGAATCCTGCGAAAACCTGTCAGGATAGCCCGGGTTCTTCATGAGAGCGAGGAGAGGGTCAGGGAATGGCTGAATAAAAATAAAGGTGTGGTCATGATTTACCGTACAATAAAAAATCCTGCTGAATCTTGAAATAGATTCAGCAGGATTTTTTTTATTTCAGGGATTATTTTTTGTTCTGTTCAACTTCTTTTAACATCATAGCGCGAACTTTCAGTGGAAGTCCGAACAGTGTGATGAATCCGTCTGCATCGTGGTGGTCATAGAGGTCACCTGTTGTGAAGGATGCAAGAGATTCATTGTACAGGCTGTATGGAGAAGTTGTACCGGCTTTGATGATGTTGCCTTTGTACAGTTTCAGAGTCAGGTTACTGTTCACAGGTTAGCTTGCATTAAGAAAACCGATGGTATAGACTGAGATTAGTCAAAAGCCATCGGTTTTTCTTTTATCCAAAGATCTGGGATACTCTGTCAAATATATTTGCCGTTTCTTCTTGGCGCATCACAACCAGCATGCTCATGCATTGGCAGAGATAATCGATACTGTCGAAACTCCTGAATGACACGGCCTGCGCCTGTTTCCTCTTATAATTCCTCAAAAGCCGTTCGGCTTCATTATTAGTGGCGGGTACTCTGTGATCATGAAGAAACAGGAGATGATTACTCATATATTTCTCCATTCTCAGGTATAAATTATATCCGTCTCTGTAATAATCGCCCGGAGGAATGTATTCATATTCTTTTTTCGCTGTTTCCAGTATTTCCCGGTATCTTTTTTCGAAACTGGAAACTTTTTCGGGATCCGGTGCCTCAGACGATGGGATCCCATTACGATAATGAATCATCTCCTGGATCAGGGAACGCATATCTTTGTTCCAGGTCCGGTCAGCTTCATTATCCATGCTGTCTTTCAGGTAACGCAGCACATGTGCAAGGCATTCCTGATGATCTGACCCATAGCCATAAAATGTCCTGTCGTGGTCATGCACAAGGGTTCCCTGATAATCTTCGGTAACGGTTCCCTTTACACCTTCATGCCCTTTTTTCTCCCTGGCGAAATACAGGGTTTTCCCATCGGGAGTTGCGCATACATACACATAACAACTCTTCCCATTTACTTTTGCATTGGTACAGTCTGTATGCATGACAGGGGAAAGCAGTATGTCTGCATATATATTTTTGCGTTCCTCCTCAGTTTTTAAAGCAAACTCCTTACATAGCCTGCTGACCATGCCTTTGGATATGTTCAGTTTCCCTCCGGTAAGATCAGACAGGAATTTTCTGCTCTTATCAATAGAAGTACAGCATTCATTGTTCAACAGGAACAGGAACGCTTTAATACTCCCGTCATAGTTGACATCATCGACTATGCCTTCCGGAAAGGCGGCATGCATCCGTTCTCCTGTCCTGGAATTATAATAAACATCCGCATGGTATTCGATTACATCCATTACCAGACGGATGCTGACCAGCTGTTTTATGATCGTGTTTCCTGTTTTCTTAAAATCAGGATCTTCAAGAACTTCCTGGGGAGGCGGTAACAGAACAGGAGGTTTTGTAGGCTCCTGTTTCTTTCTGCCATGTCCTTTATGGCCCGGCTGTCCTCCCGGTGCTTTTCCGGTTTTTTCACGGCTGTTGGCGATCTTTTTAGGTTTATTCGATTTCGAAGAAGGGATGGATGAATTTTCAAAGTCACGGTTGAGCTGGGCCCGGAGTTTCTGATTTATTCCTTTTTCTTTTTCCAGTTCGGAGGCAGTCTGGTAGAATTGAAGCCGGAGTTCTTTCATTTTATCCAATGCCTCATCCCGCTGCTGTTCTGCACGTAAAGCACGTTCTTCCATTTTTTTCAGTTGATGTTCTGCCTCTTTGAGTTTTTGCTCAAACTCTTTCTGAAGATCTTCAAACACTTCAAACCAGTGCTCGCGCATGCTGGCCATTGCGCTATGAGCGCGCGCAAGTTCGTCCTGCATCTTCCGGATGATACTTTTATAATTCTGGATCTCCTTTCGGTGCAGGGTTTTCATCTGTACATATTTTTCTCCGGATGTAAAGTCTTTCACTTTCTTTTGTGCTGCTTTCAGACGGCACATAAGTGTAACAAAATCATAAGAATCAGGCATATCCATCCATCCTTTATAAATAAGTTGATCAGATATTACTATTGATGATATCTGTTATTTTGGAAATATGTTCTTCCAGCATTTCAATCATTTCCTTCTGCTGGTTTATAAGCTGGCTGCGCAGCTGGATTTCTTTTTCAAGGCCTGCAATCAGCTGATCGCGTTTGGCAATCTCTTTTTTTAAATCTGGTTCCATAGGATATCCTCACTTTCTGATGAAAAGTATAACAGAATTGTATAAAAAATGCGAATTGGCAGAATTGAACAATTAGTCAATTTGACTGTGGATAACCTTTGATCTGACAGAAAAGAAAAAGCAGTTGTAACAATGTATGGATGGGATTTAGCCAAAAAGAAGTCTGATTTTGTGGAAAACTATTATAAAATGCAACAACCGAAAAAGCTATAAACATAGCTTTTTCGGTTGCTGATTGTTATCCACTAAAATAAAAAATTAAAATTCAGCACTTTGCACAATGACTTTTACATACCTGTGAACAGTAACTATGCCACAGATGAAAAAATAAAAAAATATTCATATCTCTTGACAATGCGTCATAGATATGATAGAGTATCAAAGTACGTAACAGGAAAGAAGAGTATCCGCTCTCACCTTGGCGCAGGAAGTGACCTGGGTTCATATAGGAAAACAGCACACGAGAGAATTCGGCAGGTGTGTTTATTTATATGAAGTGTGGATAGTCTGTCTATCGACACTGTTTTTATATGTAAAAGAAAAATTCTTTTTGATGGAGGTGCACTACAATTAGCAATTTAATGATTAACGAACAAATCCGAGACAAAGAGGTACGTTTAATTGGTCCGAATGGCGATCAGCTTGGAATTATGTCCGCAAAGGAAGCCATGTTTAAAGCTCAGGAGGCAGGACTGGATCTGGTAAAAATTGCGCCGAATGCGAAACCGCCGGTATGTAAGATTATCGACTATGGTAAATACAAATACGAACTGGCCCGCAAGGAAAAGGAAGCAAGAAAAAAACAGAAAACGATTGAAATCAAAGAAGTGCGTCTCTCACCAAATATTGATGTGAATGACATGAACACAAAGGCTAATGCGGCAAGAAAGTTTATTTCTAAAGGAGACAGAGTAAAAGTAACACTTCGTTTCCGCGGAAGAGAGATGGCTCATATGCATGCCAGCAAACATGTTCTAGACGATTTCGCAGAACTGTTGTCTGATGTGGCAACTGTGGAGAAGGCTCCAAAGGTGGAAGGCAGAAGCATGACCATGTTTTTGACTGAAAAGCGTTAGTAATAGTCAGCAGATTTTCTGCTGAATCATTGCAAATAAGACTATCTAGCAAAATTAAGGAGGAATACAAAATGCCAAAAATGAAAACGAATAGAGCTGCTGCAAAGCGCTTTAAAAAAACAGGTACAGGAAAATTAGTAAGAAATAAAGCGTATAAGAGCCATATCTTAACTAAGAAATCTCAGAAAAGAAAGAGAAATCTTAGAAAATCTACTGTTACAGATGCAACAAATGCAAAAGTAATGAAGAGAGCTTTACCATATTTATAAGATTATAATTTGAACAGGAGGAAATTAAGAAATGGCAAGAATTAAAGGCGGATTAAACGCTAAAAAAAGACATAATCGTACATTAAAACTGGCAAAAGGTTACAGAGGTGCCCGTTCTAAACAGTATAGAGTAGCAAAACAGTCTGTTATGAGAGCTTTAACAAGTTCTTATGCAGGTAGAAAAGAAAGAAAACGTCAGTTCAGACAGCTGTGGATTGCACGTATCAACGCTGCAGCAAGAATGAATGGTTTATCTTACAGCAAATTTATGTATGGACTGAAGCTGGCTGGTGTTGACATGAACAGAAAAATGCTGGCAGAGATGGCAGTAAATGATGCAGAAGGATTTGCAACACTTGCAGAAGTAGCAAAATCTAAACTGGCATAATTGATTGAGAAAAAACGATTGCGACCTGTACAAACAGGTCGCTTTTTTGTTACGGAACGGTAATCTTTTTTCATAATTTCTTCATAAATTTTTTGGGGATTGGACTTGTAATTTTTGAGACTGTGGTATAGAATAAATGCATAAGTGGTAGAAAGTGGTGATATGTGGTAGCAAATGGAGGGAGTGTGGTTCCTGAATAACATATGCTTCACTGGAACATCTAGGGGAGACAGATGTTCTTTATTTGAGTAGGTGACCGATATGTTCATGGGAGAGTATAATCATACGATTGATGCGAAGGGGCGACTGATTATTCCAGCCAAATTCAGAGAGACTCTTGGGGAGGAGTTTATTCTGACGAGAGGACTGGATGGTTGTTTATCAATTTATCCAATGGACGAATGGAAATCATTCGAAGAAAAACTTAAAGCTTTACCACTTACTGACAAAAATGCCCGCGCGTTTTTGCGTTTTTTTGTGGCTGGAGCCACATCATGTGAACTGGACAGGCAGGGGAGAATTCTTGTACCGAGTACGTTACGGGAGTTTGCAGGTCTGGAAAAGGAAGTTGTACTTACTGGAAGTCTCACCAGAATCGAAATCTGGAGTAAGGAAAAATGGCTGGAGAACAGTAATTACGATGACATGGACAGCATTGCTGCCTCCATGCAGAAGATGGGCATTGTAATCTAAAGACTATCTGACAGGAGATTTAATATGGAATTTAAGCACAAATCTGTATTATTGGAGGAATGCATAGAAGGGCTGAACATCAAACCTGACGGCATATATGTCGATGGTACTTTAGGCGGAGCAGGACATGCGTCACAAGTGTGTAAGCAGCTTTCTGCCAAGGGGAGATTTATAGGAATAGATCAAGATCAGGATGCAATAATTGCTGCGAGTGAACGATTAGGGGAGTACGCGGACCGTACAACGATCATTCGCAGCAATTATTGTCGCATGGTCCACGAATTAGAGAAAATTGGTGTTCATCAGGTCGATGGAATCCTTCTGGATTTGGGAGTCTCCTCCTATCAATTGGATAACGCTGCACGTGGTTTCACCTATCGGGAAGATGTACCATTAGACATGCGAATGGATCAGAGACAGGCGAAGACGGCGAGGGACATTGTCAATGATTACAGTGAGTCGGAGCTGTTTCGGATCATTCGTGATTATGGAGAAGATAAATTTGCGAAAAACATTGCCAAGCACATTGTTTTGGCACGTAAGGAAAGTCCTATAGAGACAACCGGTCAGCTTAATGAGGTGATCAAGAGGGCCATTCCAATGAAAATACGTGCAAAGGGAGGACATCCTTCCAAACGTACTTATCAGGCAATCAGAATTGAATTGAATCGGGAACTGGAGGTCCTTCGGGATTCTTTGGATTCGATGATTGATATTCTGGGCGATGGAGGACGGCTTTGTATTATTACATTCCATTCTCTGGAAGACCGAATTGTAAAAAATATTTTCCGGAGAAACGAAAACCCATGTACTTGCCCGAGTAATTTTCCGGTGTGTGTATGTGGAAAGAAACCAAAGGGAAAAGTAGTGACAAGAAAACCGATTCTTCCAAGTGAGGAAGAAATGGAAGAAAATCCAAGATCAAAGAGTGCAAAATTAAGAATATTTGAAGCAAGGAAGTATGAAACAGATATATTTTGAAAAAAAATGTGGTTTGTGTTATAGTTGCGAGGGAGCAAATAAAAAATGAGTAACACAGCAGGAAATCAACATAAGAATTATAGGAGAGATATGAGATATACAGGGGCTTACGTGGTTGGCAACACGGTAAGAAAAATACAGGAGGAACCTGCGGATATGGCCGGCAGAACACGCAAGAAACCAGTCAGTCAGAGTGCAAAAAGAAACAGACAGAAAGCAACCAGTACAAGTCTGGGATTTATGTTTTTTCTGGCCGTGATTTGTCTGGGGCTGGTATGTGCGTCTGTGAGTTATTTGCAGATTAAATCAGAATTAACAGGAAAGGCGAAGACACTGGCAGCGCTGGAATCCGAGTACAGTCAGCTGAAGGCAGATAATGATGCGTATTACAGTCAGGTCAGCTCTTCAGCAGATATTGAGAAGATTAAAGCAATTGCAATCAAACGTCTCGGTATGAAATATGCCACAGATGACCAGATCATCACATATGAGACAGAGAGAAGCAGTTATGTAAAACAGTATCAGGATGTGCCGAGTGTAGACAGGTGATAAGTTGAACAGAAAAAAGAAAAGAAAAACAGTAAAAAAAATAAATGATACGATGAGACGAAAGCTGGTAGGACTTTTTATGACTGTCCTGCTGGCTTTAGTCGGTTTAGCGATGCGAATTACTTATATCAATGCCAGCAATGGCGATAAGTACAGAAGACAGGTATTGAGTCAGTCACAGCAGCAGTACACAAGCCAGGTTCTGCCTGCCAAGAGAGGCGATATTTACGACCGCAATGGAACGGTTCTGGCAACCAGCAACAAGGTTTACAATGTGATTTTGGACTGTAAGCTGGTGAATTCGGATGAGGAATATCTGGAACCTACTGTTCAGGCGATGGTAAGTATTTTAGGTGTAGATGAGACAGAAATCAGAGATCTGTTGTCGAATGAAGAGACAAAGGATAGTCAGTATCAGATTATAAAAAAAGCGATTTCCATGGATGTTAAGAAGGAATTTGAAGCATATGAAAATCCATCCGAGGAGGAACAGCTTACCGAGGAGGAGAGAACATCCAGAAATAATATCAATGGAGTATGGTTTGAAGAAGACTATCTTCGCTCTTATCCGTTTGGGTCTCTGGCATGTGATACGATCGGATTTACGGTTGATAATAATATTTCTGACTGGGGAATCGAAGGTCAGTACAGTTCTATTTTAAATGGTGTGGATGGGCGAAGCTATGGATATTTCAATGAGAATTCCGATGTAGAACAGAGCATCATTTCTCCGACGAATGGAAGCAGTGTTGTATCTACGATTGATGTCGGTGTTCAGCAGATTATCGAGAAATATATTCAGGCATTTATGAAGTCGATGGGCGGAAAAAATGTTGCAGCTGTTGTGATGAATCCGAACAATGGTGAAATTCTCGGTATGGCATCGCAGGACAGCTATGATCTGAATAATCCAAATGATCTGACCTCTATTTACAGCAAAGAAGAAATTGCAGCCATGAGTGATGAGGAAATCGCAGAAAATCTCAGTGCCATGTGGAGTAATTACTGTGTGACAGAGGCGTTTGAACCGGGTTCTGTAGTAAAACCAATCGTGATGGCGTCAGGCCTGGAATGCGGAGCGTTCGGAGAAGAACAGCATTTTGTGTGTGACGGAGGTCAGGATTTTGGAGATTCTACCTGGATTAAGTGTACAGGAAGCCACGGAGATGAGTCGCTGATGGATGTCATTGCCAATTCCTGTAACGATGCTATGATGCAGGTTGGTGCCAAAATGGGAATTGAAAAATTTACAGAAAGCCAGAGTCTGTTTAATTTTGGAACAAAAACAGGCATTGATCTTCCGAATGAAAGCGCCGGTATTATTCACGGAGCAGAAACGATGGGACCGGTGGATCTGGCGTGTTCTTCTTTTGGCCAGGGCTTTACCTGTACTATGATTCAGGAGACTGCTGCGATGTGCTCCGTTGTAAATGGCGGTAAGTATTACCAGCCGCATGTCGTCAGCAAGATTTTAAATAGCGACGGCAGTGTCTCTAAGATGATCAATCCAACGCTTTTGAAGCAGACAATCTCAACAGGAATTTCGAAAGATGTCCGCTCTTATATGCAGGCCAGTGTGCAGTATGGTACGAGTCATTATTCCAAAGTAGAGGGATACAGTTCCGGTGGTAAGACGGGAACAGCCGAGAAGCTGCCGCGAGGCAATAAGAAATATCTGGTATCCTTTATCGGTTTTGCACCTGTGGACAATCCTCAGATTGTCTGCTACGTAGTTGTGGATGAGCCGAATGCAGACAGACAGGATAACAGTGCGTATCCACAGTATATTGCGCAGGCAATTATGTCGGAGGTGCTTCCGTATCTCAATGTGACTCCGGATGAGACAGACGGAGGATATGTTCCGACTACAGAATTGTGGCAGGGATTTGCAGGTGTTTCCAGAAGAACGGATGAAGAACTTTTGCAAGAGGTTGATGACAGCACAACACCGGTCAGTGATTTTACAGATCTGGCAGGCGATACGGATTCTGACGAAGAAGCGAAAGAATCTGTGGACACTGGTGAGGGAAGCTTTGAGGGAACTTCAGACCCGAATATTCCAGCACCTTTGGATGAAAATTCCAACGAGGAGGAAATAAATGCAATAGAAGCCGCAGATGGCGTGACAAATGAGGAAGCGGATATGGGATGGTAGCTTCTGACTGATTGACACATAACCCTGAGAAAATTACCATAAAATGATAGTGATGATTTTCTCAGGGATTTTTTTGTGAAAAAAAATAAGACTTTTCATAAAAAGAAAGTGTTCGTAATTTTTTGCGTCTGTATGCTGTTGCTGGCAGGGCTGATCGGACGGTTGGTGTATTTGATGATTTTTCGCTCCGACTATTATTCTGAAAAAGCACAGCAGCTGCATGAGCGGGAACGTGATATCAAGGCGGCACGCGGACGGATTCTGGATGTGAAGGGAACCGTACTGGCGGATAATAAAACCGTGTGCACCATTTCGGTGATTCACAGTCAGGTGAAAGATGCAGAGAACGTCATTCGTGTTCTGGCGAAAGAACTGGAAATGGAGGAAGAGACCATTCGAAAAAGAGTGGAAAAGGTCTCATCTATTGAGCGCATCAAAACAAATGTGGAGAAGGAGACGGGCGATCGCATTCGCAGATACGGGCTTTCGGGTGTGAAGGTGGATGAAGATTTTAAACGCTATTATCCGTATGGCTCGCTGGCGTCTAAGGTGATTGGGTTTACGGGAGGCGATAATCAGGGAATCATTGGCCTTGAGGTGAAATACGATGAGGTACTGCAAGGGAAGGCGGGACAGATTCTGACGACGACCGATGCGAGAGGCGTGGAAATTGACGAGATCGGAGAGAGCAGAAAAGACCCTGTTGCGGGGGATGATCTGCAGATCAGTCTCGACCGGAATATTCAGATGTTTGCCCAGCAGGCCGCGCAGAAGGTGATGGAGGAAAAGCTGGCGGAGCGTGTATCGATTCTTCTTATGAATCCGCAAAACGGGGAGATTTATGCGATGGTCAATGTGCCGGAATTTGATTTAAATGATCCGTTTACGTTAAATTACGAGACCGACACGAGTTTGCTGTCTTCGGAAAAAAAGCAGGAGCTTCTCAATCAGATGTGGAGAAATCCCTGCCTGAATGATACTTATGAGCCGGGGTCTACGTTTAAGATTATTACGGCTTCCGCCGGGCTTGAGGAAGGTGTTGTCAGTCTCAGTGACAGTTTTTCCTGTCCTGGTTTTCGCGTTGTGGAGGATCGCAGAATCCATTGTCATAAACGAAGCGGGCATGGAGCAGAAACGTTTCTGGAAGGTGTGGAAAATTCCTGTAATCCGGTGTTTATTGACGTTGGGATGCGGCTTGGAGTGGACAATTATTATAAATATTTCAAACAGTTCGGACTTTTGAGTCTCACAAACATTGATCTGCCTGGTGAAGCAGGGACAATCATGCATCAGAAGAAAAACATTGGACTGGTGGAGCTTGCCACGATGACATTCGGGCAGTCCTTTCAGATTACGCCGATTCAGCTTGCTACAACCGTCAGTTCTCTGATTAACGGAGGGCATCGAGTGACCCCACATTTTGGAGTGAATATTCTCAAGGAAAGTGGAAAAACAATTGAGAAAATACAGTATGAGACAAAAGATGGAATCGTATCGGAAAAAACATCGGAAACGATGCGTTATGTTCTGGAAAAAGTAGTATCGGAAGGTTCTGGAAAAAATGCGTACATTGAGGGATATACGATCGGGGGAAAAACAGCGACTTCTCAGACGCTTCCAAGAAGCGCGCACCGATACATTTCTTCGTTTATCGGGTTTGCTCCCGCAGAAAAACCTGCTGTGCTTGGACTTTGTATCATTCACAATCCGCAGGGGATTTATTACGGCGGAACGATTGCCGCCCCGGTGATTCGCGATATTTTTGACAATGTACTTCCGTATCTTGGAATTCTGCCGGATAAAAACGCAGATACAACAACAGAAGAATCTGTTGATTAATAAGAAAAAACGCGATATACTAGAGACTGAAAAATGGCAAAGAGCCGTGAGGCAGAAATTGTTGACAAGGAATTTGCTGCTTCACAAAAAAACAAAAGAATGATAGAGGTGTATTATGGAAATGCAAGTAGTGATACCGGTTCTGATCGCTTTCTTAATCAGTGTGATTCTGGGGCCAATTATTATTCCGTTTTTGAGAAGACTGAAAATGGGACAGACAGAGCGTGTCGATGGTGTGCAGTCACATCTGAAAAAGGCCGGAACACCCACCATGGGAGGAATCATCTTCCTGCTGGCAGTTGTGGTAACGTCCCTGTTTTATATCAAAGATTATCCAAAGATTATTCCGATTCTGTTTCTGACACTTGGTTTTGGACTGATTGGTTTTCTGGATGATTATCTGAAGGTAGTGCTGAAACGTTCCGACGGTCTTCTGGCATGGCAGAAATTTTTGCTTCAGGTGATTTTTACTGCAATTTTTGTATTTTATCTGCTCAACTATACGGATGTATCTCTGGAAATGATGATTCCGTTTTGGAGCGGCCATTATCTGAATATTGGCTGGCTGGCAGTTCCGCTTCTGTTTGTTGCTGTCATAGGAACTGTCAATGGTGTGAATTTTACCGATGGCCTGGACGGACTGGCGTCTAGCGTAACCATTATGGTAGCTGTATTTTTCAGCGTGGTTTCGATTGGAACGAAAAGTGGCGTAGAGCCGATTACCTGTGCTGTTGTAGGTGCACTGATGGGATTTTTGCTCTTCAATGTTTATCCGGCTCAGGTATTTATGGGCGATACAGGTTCCCTTGCACTCGGTGGTTTTGTAGCTGGTACGGCGTATGTGCTTCAGATGCCGCTGTTTATCCTGATTGTTGGACTGATCTATTTGGTTGAGGTTTTGTCTGTTATTATTCAGGTTACGTATTTCAAAAAGACCGGAGGTAAGCGTATCTTTAAGATGGCACCGATTCATCACCATTTTGAATTGTGCGGATGGTCCGAGACAAGAGTGGTAGCTGTATTTTCCATTGTAACAGCAGTGCTGTGCATGATTGCGGTGCTGGCATTGTAGGAAGGAGAGGTCATGAAATTAGAAGACAAGAAGGTATTGGTATTTGGCTCAGGAAAAAGCGGTGTGGGAGCTGCGGATGCGCTGATTAAGGTTGGCGCGGAGCCGATTATTTACGAAGGCAATACAAAAATTACAGCCGCTGATGTGCTGGATCGCATCAAGGGTGACTACAATCCGGATATTTATATTGGAGATCTGCCGGAGGAAGTGATCGATTCACTCGATCTCGTGGTTATGAGTCCGGGAGTTCCACTGGATATTCCTTTGGTGCAGAAATTCTATGAGAAAAAGCTTCCGGTGTGGGGCGAGCTGGAGTTGGCTTATCGTATGGGCAAGGGAAAAGTTCTTGCGATTACGGGAACGAATGGAAAGACGACGACAACAGCTTTGCTGGGTGAGATCATGCGTGCCTATGAGGACTCTGTTTTTGTGGTTGGAAATATTGGAACGCCGTACACAGGTGCATCGCTGTTTATGAAAGCAGATACAGTGACTGTCGCAGAGGTCAGCAGTTTTCAGTTAGAGACGATTGATGAATTTCATCCGAGAGTCAGCGCCATCTTAAATATTACGGAGGATCATCTTAACCGCCATCATACGATGGAAGAATACATCCGTGTAAAAGAACTGATTACCAAAAATCAGACCTCAAAGGATGTTGTGGTATTAAATTATGAGGATGAAGTGCTTCGTGCATTCGGAGAAAATATGAGACCGGATGGCCCGAGAGTGGTATGGTTTTCCAGCCAGCATGATCTCGATCAGGGCATCTGCATGCACGGAAAAGAAATTGCGTACCGTGAGGGCAACAATGAATACATCGTTGCAAACACCGATCAGCTTAAGCTTTTGGGACGCCACAATTATGAAAATGTGATGGCGGCGGTTGCCATGGCTTACAATGCCGGTGTTCCAATGGAAAGTATTCACGAATCCATCTGTAAGTTTACTGCTGTAGAGCATCGAATTGAGTATGTGACTGAGAAAAATGGTGTCGTTTATTATAACGATTCTAAGGGAACGAATACAGATGCTGCGATTAAGGCAATTGAAGCAATGAACCGTCCAACGTTGCTGATCGGGGGCGGATATGATAAACAGGCAGATTATCATCCATGGATTGAGGCTTTTGATGGAAAAGTTCGTTATCTTGTGTTGATTGGACAGACGAGAGAAAAGATTCAGAAAGCAGCAGAAGAATGTGGATTTACCGATACAATTCTGGCTGACAATCTGGAGGAAGCTGTAAAAATCTGTGCCGAAAAAGCGCAGCCGGGCGATGCAGTGCTTCTTTCACCAGCATGTGCAAGCTGGGGACAGTTTGATAATTATGAACAGCGCGGCGATAAATTCAAGGAGTTTGTACATAACCTGTAAAAAAGTGGCTGTGATGTCGGAAGTCTTTTAAGACAGATTTTCGCATTGCAGCCTTTGTCCTAGTGTTCTGACAATCAGGAACAAAATGATTTGAGATATCAAGTGAGTGGCAAAAGTTACTTTTGGCACTCACATCATATGTATTGTAAAAAGACAGGAGTGATGAGATGAAAAAAAGGCCTGTACAATGGATTTTGATCGTCCTTGCAGCAGTTTGTATTCTCTTCGCTGGCATCACCTGTGTACGGGCAATGAAGCAGGCGAAGGCAGTACAGGAAAAGTTTGATAAAGCCCAGATTTCTGTAGTGAATGATAAGGAAGAAATCGAAAATATTCAGCAGAAGCAGGAAGAGGCGCAGAAAACAGCCAGACAGAAGGCTCTGGATGAGAAAAAAGAAAAAGAAGCACAGGAACAAGTGCAGACGCAGGAAACAGAAGGCTCTGAGGATTCGGAAAAGGGAAAAGAAGAATCGGAAGAAGCGGAAACCGAGGAAACCGTAGAAACGGAAGAGGCAGAAGAAACAATCAACAGTTTTGAACAGACTTCCAATGGAAGAATCGTCGGTATTGATCCAGGACATCAGGGATCCTGGGTGGATATGTCAGCACTGGAACCGAATGCACCGGGTTCTTCTCAGATGAAAGCAAGGTGTACGACCGGAACAACTGGAAACTATACGCATCTGGAGGAATACCAGCTCAATCTTGATGTATCTTTGAAGTTAAAAAGCATTCTGGAGTCAAGAGGTTATCAGGTAGTTATGACGAGAGAAGATAACGATGCCAACATCAGTAATGCGGAGCGTGCGCAGAAGGTGGCAGCCGCAGGTGCAGAGATTTATGTGCGTGTACATGCCAACAGTTCTGAGGATTCCAGCGTCAGCGGTGCGCTTACGATGTGCCCGAGTCCCCAGAATCCATATGTGGGAAATCTGTACGAACAAAGTTATCGTTTGTCAGAGGTGATTTTGAATACATATTGCGAGGCGACCGGGTTTGGAAATCGAGGAGTGATGATTACCGATACGATGACAGGAATCAATTGGAGTACCATTCCGGTTACCATTATTGAGATGGGATTTATGTCGAACCAGAGTGATGATACAACGATGGCGGACAGCACTTTCCAGAATCAGATGGCAGAGGGAATCGCCAATGGAATTGATGCTTATTTTGCTGGCAATTAGGAGAGAATAAGTTTGAAACAAATAAGTAGAGGGCAGCCAAGAAATAAAGGGCATAGCAAACAAACCATCTAAACAGGTGGTTTTGAAAAAGTAAATACAGACGCAACACCTAATCAGGTAACTGGAACAGCATCATCTTTGATGGT
>JALFVM010000089.1 GCA_022787145.1 Lachnospiraceae bacterium
AGTGCAGACAAAAACAGATAAAAAAGTAGTAAAAGATTATGAAGAATTAAAGGAGTGGTGGGAAAATGAAGAGTAAACCTATAGTTATGGAACATTTTTCAACGATTCATTCTTCCTTTCTTGTGGATTTTACATTTAAAAATAATATTACAATTTTGATGGGTGACTCTGGAACTGGAAAGACGGCGACATTTTCATTTATCAGAGAATGTATGGCTATCAATCCGAAGATTGTATGTTTTAATTATCTGGACTATCAAAAAGACATGAAAACAATTATAAGTAGGGAACAGGGAAAACTGATTGTGATTGATAATGCAGATATTTTGCCGGATAATGATACAAGAAAGTATATCAGTGTTGATGATAAAAACCAGTATTTGATTATAGGGAGAAATCCTAAAAATCTTTTTGCCACTAAAGATAATTTATTTGAATTAGTGAGTGAAAAAATGGGAGAACAGACTAAGTTTACAATTAGAGAGTATCTATAGGAAGAAAAATGGATGAAACCATACCAGACATGCAATTTCCGGGTGAAAATCAGATCATTCTCGGTTTGTGTCGTCGTATTTATTGTTCTCAGGGGATTATTATATTTTAAGTGAAGTTATAGCAGGATGATCTCGTGCACTTTATCGTGATACAAAAACAGAGATTCTCATTGTATAATTGCCCTCAAACAGATATAATAAGAGTATATTTTGCCGTGGGCGGTGAATAAATTACTAGTTTGAGGAGGTATACGCTATGGCGTGGTACGACGAGGCAATTTTTTATCATATTTATCCATTAGGTCTGACGGGGGCTCCGAAAGAAAATTCATATGAGCAGCAGGAGTCGCGTCTGAATGCGGTGATTCCGTGGATTTTTCATATTAAGGAGATTGGCTGCAATGCTCTTTATATAGGACCTCTTTTTGAGTCTGTTGGACATGGCTATGAGACTACAGATTACAGGAAACTGGACAGTCGTTTGGGAACAAATGAGGATTTGACAAATTTTGTGGCTGAATGTCATCGACAGGGAATTCGGGTGATTCTGGATGGTGTATTTAATCATACAGGGCGTGACTTCTTTGCATTTCAGGATCTGAAACGCAACCGTGAAAATTCTCCGTATAAAGATTGGTTCTGCAATGTGAATTTTTGGGGAAATAATGAATACAACGATGGATTTTCCTACGAAAACTGGGGAGGATATAATTTGCTGGTGAAGCTGAATCAGAAAAATCCGGCAGTTCGTGATTATATCTGTGATGTGATTCGCTTTTGGGTAAAAGAGTTTGATATTGACGGTATTCGCCTGGATGCAGCAGACGTTTTGGATTTTGATTATATGAAAGCTTTGCGTCATGTTGCTAATGAAGTAAAACCTGATTTCTGGCTGATGGGTGAAGTAATCCATGGAGATTATTCCCGTTGGGTGAACGAAGGAACACTTCATTCTGTGACGAATTATCAGCTTCATAAGGCACTTTATTCCGGACATAATGATCACAATTATTTCGAAATTGCCCATACGGTGAGACGCCTTTATGAGATGGGCGGAAATGGTGCTCAGGGATTGAAGCTTTACAATTTCGTCGACAATCATGATGTGGAGAGAATTCATACCAAGCTTAATAATAAAGCACATTTTGCTCCGGTACATGTGCTGCTTTACACACTTCCTGGAATTCCGTCTATTTACTATGGATCGGAATTTGGCATTGAGGGAAGAAAGGAATATGGTTCGGATGCATCGCTGCGCCCGGCGCTGAATCTGGCTGATTTTGCAGATGCCACAGAGAAAAATCCATGTACCAGCCTGATTGCCGCGCTAGGCAAGGCTCGTCAGAAGGTAAAAGTGTTCTCCTACGGAGATTATAAAGAATTGCTTCTGACTACAACACAGTATGCATTTTCCAGAAATTATGATGGAGTTTCTGCTCTGGTAACTGTGAATAATGATGATGGAGATTTCAGCATGACGCTCCCAGCTGGAAATTGTTCGGAATACAGAGGCGTTTTGAGTGGAGAGGTTGCTGCAGTATGTAATGGACAGATTTCTGTTACTGTAAAGGGAAATTCCGGAGAAGTCTGGCTGCCGGCAGATTTGATAGCAGAAGAGACGGAGACTGTTGCAAAAGAAGCTGCTGAAGAAGAGACGAATGTCGTAGAGACATGCGTGGAAGAGCCGGAAATGAATGCAGATGTACCAAAAGAAATGGAAACAGTTGCTGAGGAAAGTAATGTGACGGAGGAATCGGCTGCGGACAAGGTTGAGGAAAAAGAAGGGGATCTCGTTCTAGTTGAAAAAGAGAAAACGGAAACAGAGAAGGAACAGTCTGTTGTGGACGAGGAAGCGAAAGGTGAATCAAGAGAGGATTCTGTTGCCGATGAACCTGAAGCTGTAGCAGAAGAAGAAGAACCAAAAGCTGAGGTGAAAGAAGTGCAGGAAGAGGAGGCACCGAAGGCACCAAAATCTTATGAGGAAATGAGTATTGAAGAACTTCAGGAAGCAATTCTGGAGCGTATGAGAAGAAACGGACCGATTACCGATCAAATGAGAAAAGATGTCAGAGAGAATGTTTATCACAATTCTCTTTTGAACTGGATTCGAAGTTTTCATTAAATGAATCAGTGAAAAGTCTCCCGGATTTTTGATGTTCGGGAGGCTTTTGGCGTTTCTGACTCAAAAGAGAGACAAAGGTGAGGAAAATTATGAAAAAAGCATTGTGTTATGGATTGTTGGCATCTTTATTTTTTGCGTTTACTTTTATATTTAACAGAAGTATGAATCTGGATGGCGGGTACTGGCTGTGGAGTGCTGTTTTGAGGTACATATTTATGCTCCCGATGCTGTATGTGATTGTCCAGAGGCAAAAAGGAATGAAAACGGTGATTGCAGAAATAAAAAAACAGCCAGTCTGCTGGATTTTTTGGAGTACGGTAGGATTTGGACTTTTTTATATGCCGCTGTCAATGGCATCGGTTTACGGTGAGTCCTGGTTTGTGGCCGCAACCTGGCAGATTACGATCGTGGCGGGAGTGCTTCTGACACCATTGTTTGGAAAAAGAATTCCTGTGAAAAATCTGATGTGTTCGACAATTATTCTGATTGGTATTTTTCTGCTTCAGCTGTCGCATGTAAAAGATATCAAAACAGAGGGTTTGTTGACGGCATTGGCGCTGATTATCATTGCAGGTTTTTCTTATCCGCTGGGAAACCGGAAAATGCTGCAGCATTCTCCGGCTGAACTTACGACGCTGCAGCGAGTGTTCGGGATGACGCTTTGCAGCATGCCATTTTGGATTGTATGTGGAGGATATGCGCTGGCAACACACGGTATGCCTGGGCGTGGACAGATTGTTCAGTCGGTAGTTGTAGCTGTGTTTTCCGGTGTGATTGCAACGCTTTTGTTTTTTGAGGCAACCAATATGGTGAAAAATAATCCCAGACAATTGGCGGTGATCGAAGCGACACAGTCTGGTGAGGTGTTGTTTACCCTGATCGGTGGAATTTTGTTTCTTGGTGATGCCATGCCGACAGCAACCGGTTTTGTGGGGATATTGATTATTGTGACAGGAATGATTTTGAATAGCTTTTTTGGTGGATAAAGAGTGGGGGAAGGACAATGGATATCGAACTATTGAATTTAGCAGGAATCGTATTAATCATATTAATTATCATTGGCGTGGGTATCTATTCCGGAAGAATGGTTTCTGACGCATCGGACTTTGATACAGGCGGAGGCAGGGCTGGTGCATGGATGGTGTGCGGTGCGATTATGGGAAGTCTGGTCAGTGGACAGGCTACCATAGGAACGGCGCAGCTGGCATTTGAGTATGGGATGTCTGCGTGGTGGTTTACGCTTGGCTCGGGAATTGGATGCCTGATTCTGGCAATTGGCTATGTGATTCCGCTGCGTTACAGCGGCAGCATTACCTTGTTGGAAGTGATTGGAAAAGAGTATGGAGCGAAGGCGGAATACACAGGTTCCGTATTGTGTTCCATCGGAATCTTTATCAGTATGATTGCACAGGTATTGTCCTGCTGTGCGCTTCTGACGGCGATTTTTCATATGGATTTTCCAGTGGCAGTCGTATTATCGGTCATTGTAATGACGATTTACGTGGTGTTTGGCGGAGCATGGGGAGCAGGCATGGGAGGTGTTGTAAAATTAGTCTTGCTTTACGCATCTTCTATATTTGGATTGGGAATTGTTTTGACAAACAGCCATGGTATTCATGCGCTTCTGGAACAATTGTATACAAATCTCAGCGGAACAGAGTTGGGAAGCCTTGCTGAAATTGCGACAGCAGAGGAGGTATCCGGGCGTTACCTGAGCCTGTTTTCCAGAGGATTTCTCAAGGATATGGGATCAGGGCTGTCTGTTCTTCTTGGTGTTCTGGCAACGCAGACGTATGCGCAGGCCATCTGGTCTGCAAAAAGCGACAGCAAGGCGAGAAAAGGTGCGATGCTGAGTGCACTTTTGATTCCCCCTATTGGGATTGCCGGCATTGTGATTGGTATCTTTATGAGGAATCATTGTCTGACAACAGCGGAGATTGCGGCACTTACAGAGGCGGGAAAGCGCATTCCGAAAGGAATGATGGAGATTGCCAGCACATCACAGGCATTTCCGATGTTTGTGATACATTATATGCCGAAATTTATTGGCGGCGTTGTGCTTGGTACATTGCTGGTTACGGTCATTGCCGGAGGAGCAGGGCTTTCCCTTGGTACAGCGACCATTTTGATGAACGATATTTTCTGCAAGCTGTTTTGTTCTCTGGCAGATGCAAAGAAAAAGCTGTACGCAACACGAGTTACGATTGTTGTGCTTCTGGGGCTGGCGGCAGTGATTGCATTGATCGTTCCGGGTGCGATCATCAATGATTTTGGATTTTTGTCGATGGGTATTCGAGGAACCGTCGTATTGCTGCCGCTTACCTGCGCATTGTTTGCAAAAGGAAAAGTGGCGTCATGGGCGGTGTTGGCTTCCATGATCGCGGGACCGCTGGCAGTATTAGGAGGAAATTTGATCAAACTGCCGTTTGATGCGCTGTTTCTTGGGCTTTGTGTATGTGTGCTGATTATTGGAATCGGAGCTTTTTCGAAAAAGGCGAATTGACCGGGAAAGCCAGTCATTTTCTTCAGCGCATTAAAATTATAAATAAGATTGTGCAAGATGCGTTTGCATTCATAGGCTATTGAGAGTATAATTGAATTAATTGGTGAACTTTCACAGAATAAAGAATTTTAGGAGGAATCTATTATGATTAGCTGGAACAATTTGGACACCCTTACTTCCTTTCAGGAACTTTCAAAAACAAAACAGGTAAATCTTGCAGAGGTAATGTCCGGCGAGAATGGCGCAGAGCGTGTCAAAAATTACAGCGTTCCGATGGCAGCGGGCCTTGCTTATAATTATGCGGCAAAAAAAGTAGACGATGAGGTGCTGGCGGCACTTGTAAAATTAGCAGAGGAAGCGCAGCTGGCAGATAAATTTAAGGCTCTTTACAATGGTGAAGTAATCAATACAGGCGAGAAACGCCTTGTTCTTCATCATATGACCCGTGGTCAGCTTGGAGATCCTGTTACAGCAGATGGTGTGGATAAGCGTACTTTCTATGTAGAGCAGCAGCAGAAAATTGCTGATTTCGCAAATAAAGTTCATGCAGGTGAGATTACAAACGCAGCAGGAGAGAAATTTACAACGGTTGTTCAGATTGGTATCGGCGGAAGTGACCTTGGTCCTCGTGCAATGTATCTGGCACTGGAAAACTGGGCTAAGAAAAATGGCACATTCAAAATGGAAGCAAAATTCATCAGCAATGTTGACCCTGACGATGCAGCGGCAGTGTTAAATTCCATCGATGTAGCACATTCTATTTTTGTACTTGTTTCCAAATCTGGTACAACTCTTGAGACTTTGACAAATGAGTCCTTTGTTAAGGATGCTCTGAAAAATGCCGGTCTGGATGCTTCCAAACATATGATCGCTGTTACAAGCGAGACATCTCCTCTGGCTAAGAGTGCTGATTATCTGGCTGCGTTCTTTATGGATGACTATATCGGAGGACGTTTCTCCTCTACTTCTGCAGTTGGCGGAGCCGTATTGTCTCTGGCATTTGGACCGGAAGTATTTGCACAGTTTTTGGATGGTGCAGCAGAGGAAGATAAACTTTCTGCAAGTGAAGAGGTATTGAAAAATCCTGAAATGCTGGATGCGCTGATTGGTGTTTATGAGCGTAACGTACTGGGCTATCCGGCAACAACCGTTCTTCCGTACTCTCAGGCACTGAGCCGCTTCCCGGCACATCTTCAGCAGGCAGATATGGAGTCTAACGGTAAATCTGTAAACCGTTTTGGTGAGCCTGTGAACTATCCGACAGGTCCAGTTCTCTTTGGCGAACCAGGAACAAACGGACAGCATTCCTTCTATCAGCTGCTTCATCAGGGAACAGATATTGTACCGCTGCAGTTTGTTGGATTCAAAAACAGTCAGATTGGAACAGACGTTGTGATCGAGGACAGCACAAGCCAGCAGAAACTTTGCGCAAATGTGGCTGCACAGATCGTTGCTTTTGCATGTGGTAAAGAAGATGAGAACCGCAATAAAAACTTTGAAGGCGGTCGTCCGTCCAGCATCATCATTGGCGATCAGCTGGATCCAAAAGCACTTGGAGCTCTTCTGGCACACTTCGAGAATAAAATTATGTTCCAGGGATTTTTGTGGAATGTAAACAGCTTTGACCAGGAAGGTGTACAGCTTGGAAAAGTACTGGCTAAGAAAGTACTTGCACATGAGACAGACGGAGCACTCAAAGTATACAGTGATCTGTTGAATATCTAAGATTCTATGAAACTATGAAAAAATAAGGGCCGGCAGAGTATATCTGCCGGTCTGCTTAAAGCTTTGTCTAATTGAGAAATTCATAAGACGGAGCTTTTTTATTGCCATCATAATTATGATGGAAAGGAAAGAAACTTGACGAAGACAGAATGAGATAAGGAGAAAATGAGTGTGATAGAAGTAGAGATAAAACTGCCAATAGAAGAGCGGGAATCTGTGACAGTAAACCTGGAAAAAATGGGATTTATAAAAGCAGGTCTTGTTCGGGAAGAGGATGTATATTTTGATAATGATTTTGGTCAGATCTGCAAAAATGGAGAAGCTCTTCGTGTTCGTAGAATCGCCGATCTTTTGACAAGTCAGGAAGAAACAGTGATCACATACAAAGGCAGAAAAATGGATCAGGTTTCCATGAGCAGGAAAGAACTGGAAACAGGAGTTGAAGATTCTGATGTCTGTATCGGGATTTTGGAAGCATTGGGCTTTCAAATTGTAGAGCCGAAAGTAATCAAGACCAGGCAGGAATATACACTTGATCAGATGCACGCGTGTGTAGACAGGGTAGAAAATCTTGGGGATTTTCTGGAACTGGAACTGGTAATTGAGGAAGAACAGGGGAAGGAAACGGCTTTGCAGGAAATTGAAAAGGTACTGCAAAGGCTGGGATATACACGGAAGGATACTGTCAGAAACTCTTATTTGAGTATGCTGCAGCATGTGGAGGATGAGTAAGTATATCTGTAAAACAGTTCACGAAGCCTTGTTGATCAGGAAAATCAACAAGGCTTTGGGCTTCTGTTATGATTTTGTATCGAATCTGGTGACGATCATATGAATGATATATGGAATCAGAATAACCGGGATCGCCAGGTAGGCAAGAATACCATATGCCTTCTGAATCAGTGTGAGTAATCCAAACTGAGCAATTCCAAAATCAACGATGCAGCAAAGCAGTGCTACAATAATTTCACGAGAGGCTGGTTTGGAAAGGGCGTTTGATTGTCTCCCGAAGCTGCTGCAGATACGTCGGACCATCGCTGCTACCATGTTTACGGCGGTGGAAACAGAACCAAGAATGATTAAAATGGAAATCAAAGGAGTCAGAAAGTTTTTTCCAATACCGTTTTGAACCATAAACAAGGTTGGAACGCTCTGCTGTGCCATTTCCGGTTTGGTACAGACGGTCAGAATTCCTAGGACTACCATAACCATCATGAATGCATTTATGATAAATCCGATTCCCATACTTTTTACAGCATCACCAGGCTTTTCAAAGGATTTGGCATGCTGGACGAAAACGGCGATATTAGCCAGCTGAAACGTTCCGTAGATAAATGCGGAATATAGGGCCTTTCCAAAAGATGGATTGGAGGCTTTCATGGTTTCCAGGGCGTGTGAGATTTCGCCTGTTCCTGACAAAATGTTCGGGATATAGACAATCAGTAATCCGACAATAATACAGACAGACAGTACGGAAGCAACTCTCCGAACAAGATCGGTACCGAAAATCGCAACAATAAAGATGAAGATGCCGATCAGGAATGTGCAAAGCAGGTAGGGGAGTCCGGTCAGGGTGCTCAGCGTAGCACCGCCTGTGGCGAATGCGACTGCCGGAGCGACGCACATAACGCAGATATACAGCACTTCAAACAGGTTGGAAAATATAGGGGCAAATTTTCCGTAAAAGGCATTATTGTAAGAACGATAGTCATAAACTTCATGTTTTTTTGCAAAACGCAGACTGTAGGCGAAAAACAGAGCGTTATACAGCATGGCAATGACTGGCATAAACAGACACCAGTGACCAAAACGGACATAGTAGCTGTAAATCTGTGCACCGGAAGCAAATCCGCCTCCGAAATGCGTTGTAAACCATACAAAGGCAACGCCCCAGAGGAGGAAAGCTGTTTTTTTATTCTTCTGCATCGTCCACATCCTTTCTGACGCGTTCTCGGAGTCGATTCATAGCGTCTGTCAGCATTTCTTTTGTGACTGTATAAGGATAGTGAGCCAGGTCAGACATTTGGGGAATGCGGTTTATGCTTTCCTCCCACTGATCCTGAGAAATATCAATCTGCTCCAGTGATACCGGGAGATTGATTGTACAATTGAGCTGATATATTTTTTCGAATTCTTCCTCTTGCTGATCAACAAGAAGTGCGAGCAATACACCAAAACCAACAACTTCTCCATGAAGATGTTTTTCTTCAATGACCGGGTAATTGGTCAGCGCATAAAAAATGGCATGTGCAAGACCGCTGTTGTAATCTGGTGTGAAATCCTTTGTCAGAAAAATCGAAGCGATACCGGTAGTCACGATAATAGCCAGAACTACCTGTTCTACGTCATAGGTACAAAGCCCTTTCAAGTTTCATGATTTTTTCCTCCTGATATAAAAAAAGATGTACAAACCCAGTGTATTGGCGAGTTTATACATCTTTGTATATTCATGTTTCATACTATCATGAACGTTGCTATATTGCAATCTGAACTTCCTGAAATGATTCTCACTCAATCTCTATGAGACGTGTGTGATATGGCTGAAATCCTTGAAAATACTGAGGATTCTGGGAGAAAATGCTTGCAAATTATCTGGGCAGGCGATATAATATTAAGTGAAAAGTATCACTCAATATTAAGCGTAAAAAGGAGTATATCGTGTATCTGGATTGTAAGGTAAAAATCCCTGATGAGCCTGGGAAAATCAGTCGTTTTAAGAAAGGAAAATCAGTTTACATAAGATATGTTGTGAGCCGTACATATTATCCGGACAAAAAATATAATGTTCCGAATCATAAGACAATCGGGAAATTG
>JALFVM010000095.1 GCA_022787145.1 Lachnospiraceae bacterium
ATTTTATGATTTTTATGAGAAAGGCAGAAAATCTTGAAAAGATTTTTCGGGCGAATAGAAATAAGGAATGAGTGTTTACACCTAACCGTTAAGGTGGAAATGTATGCATATATATTTATATACATTTTAAGTAACGGTATAGCATTCCTGCGGGCTGATCGTAATAGAATCAATAATCGTAGACAGCGGGTTTTTCGGCTCCAGCCTCCACTGATGATTATGAAGATGGAAGACGTGTGTTTCTTTGATTCCCCCATGGATAAGCCGGATTTTTGCAGGATCTCCCACATAGGCCCTGAGAATTGGCGGTGCCGGATCTCCATATACCCAGGAGCTCATAGATATGTCCTCCCCGGAGTCTGCAGGATCATGTGTCAGCGGCATCCGGTTGCGCATCGGTTCCGAGCGGTAGCTGATTGCCGTAGTGGAGGAAGGCAGCCCTGTTCGATGATCCATCGGCGGATTTCCATCCTTATCCAGAATTTCCAACTCATCATGGAAAAATACGGAATATTCCCGAAAAGCTGGTTTTCCCGGCTGATAAATGTCTGCCATCAGTCCGCTTTTTATCTCTTCTCCTGTCTGGGGATGAAACCACGTTGCCTCCGGAGGCTCTACAATAACTGCACCAAACAGTCCGTGGATGTTGGTCGCATCCTCACTGCTTCTCGGATCCGCCATATCATGGAACAAAAAAACACCTTCCGTATTTGCATACCAGGTGTACCAGATTTCTTTTTCTGTTGTGCTGTCAGGATTAAATCCTGTGCTGGTGCCGTCCGAGGTTTTTACATCATAATCCATTCCCTGTACATGAATGGACAGCCTCCTGTTTAATCGACTGCGAAAACGTACCTTCACCGTATCTCCGAGATTGACACGCAGCACCAGCGGCTGCACTTTTTCATACGGCTGGGGCGGATCCATCTCAAACCGGCGGATTGCCTCCTCCTGAATCCTCTGAGCATCGTCCTCCAGCACATACAGCAGTCCATTTGGATCGTAATCTCCATATTTATTATAAACAATGGGAATCTGAATCGCTTCTATTTTAAAACAGCGGGTTTTATTCCTGCTGGGATATTGACACAAGTCCATATACGATTTTCCTTTCCTTCATTCTGTTATTTTCGTCTTTTTATAGTATATGTGTAACTGTTCAGCAGGTAATATCCCGCGAGGTGTTTTCATGCATTTTGCATGAAAATCCCGAGACATACAAGCCAAAATCCCATCATCAAAGATGATTTTTCATGGATTTTGGCTCGTATCTGTGAGGGTACTGAACAGATATGTATATGTATCCATGTCCCCACAGGTGTAATCCGCCAAAAAATCCGCACCTTCCAAACGAAAGTGCGGATTCTCTTTTTTATTTTACAATATCCCCGTCGTCAAAGGGATCACCGCATTCCGGACAGAATTTCGGCGGATGTTTGGGGTCTTTCGGCTCCCAGCCGCATTTATCACATTTGTACTGAGGCACGCCCGCAGGCTTCGGCTGACCGCATTCCATACAGAATTTTCCTTTGTTTTTTGTTCCGCAGGAGCAAGTCCAGAAGCCATCTGCCGCTGGCTTCGGCTTTCCGCACTCTACGCAGAACTTGCCCTTGTTGCCGGAAGCTCCACAGGAACAGGTCCATCCGTCTGCCGCTGGCGCTTCAGGAGCAGGAGCCGGTGCAGGAGCTGGCTGTTGTGCTGCTGCCTGCTGCTGTCCCATGGCAAACAGACTCTGCGCATTGATTCCGCCTGCATTGGCCGCCATATTCATCCCCGCAAACGCCATCGCAGGACCGGTACTCTTGTTGGAAGCAGCCATCTTCATCGCATCTGCCTGTGCACCAACCATCTGTGCCGCCGCCATATTCGGATTGCAAAAAACAGCCGTGCGCTGCAGTTCCTTGATCATCTGTTCATCCTCTTCCGGCGCTTTCACAGAATTAACACCGATGCTGCTGATCTCAATTCCATATCTTGCACCCCAGCTTTCAGAAAGCACCTCATTCAATGCACGTGTCAGCTCCAGCGTATGTCCGGGAAGTGCACTGTAACGGATTCCCATCTCTGAAATCTTCGCAAAGGCAGGCTGCAGTGCCGTCAGCATCTCACTCTTTAACTGCGAATCAATCTGATCCCGGCAATATTCATACTCCACATTTCCACAGACATTTTTATAAAACAGAATCGGATCCATAATCCGGTATGCATACTCGCCATGACAACGCACCGTGATGTCCACATCAAGACCGATATTGTAATCCACCACCCGGAACGGCACGGGATTTGCAGTTCCATATTTATTTCCAATGATTTCTTTTACATTGAAGAAATAAACGCGCTGATCCTTCCCCGTATCTCCGCCCATAGAAACACGTTTTACAAACTGCTCAAAGCTTTTTACAATATTTTCTCCCAGATCTCCATAGAAAATGCTTGGTTCTGTGGAAGTATCATAAACAAATTCTCCCGGCTGGGCACAAACCTCCACAATCGCTCCCTGGTCTACGATCATCATACACTGCCCTTCATTGACCGCAACGATCGAACCGTTGGAAATGATATTGTCACTTCCTTTGTTGCCTCCGAACAGACCTTTTTTTGCTCTTTTTTGACCTTTTTTTACGAGAACATCCGCCTCCAGTGCCGGGCAGTAAAAATATTCACGCCACTGATCCTGAAGCACACTTGCAGCAGCCCCCATACCAACCTGTATAATTCCCATTTATTTTTCCTCCTGACTATCCTTTGAAATATTGCTGTATCAACGCAGCGTGTTGAGACAATACCGCAGCATCCGCATTGACTGCCTTGTATATAATGACTGCCGCCGCAATCACCACAGCGGTAACGATTGCCACCTTGATCCAGGAAATCGGCGTCTCTCCGCTCACCTTTCCAGTCTGACCATTGATCATAAAATGATATACCTTATCCTTATATTGAAACGATGAAATCCATACCGGAAGCAGTAAGTATTTATATGTAACATCCTCATGCACCGTATTGATGCGGACATCACGCACATGGTCACACGCCCTCTCATGTTGAATCTTTTCCTCGACATCACGCCGGAGCATCGACTGAATTTTTTTCTTTGCTTTCTCCCAGGCATCCTTTACCTTCACCGAATATTTCTCTGCAGCAAATCCGGCCATATACTCCGGTTTGTATTCTACTGCTTTTGTCGTATCATACGGTTCCAACCCTTCCAGCATCTGTTCGTTTTGTTTGGACGAAGCACTGATTAACAAATCATCAAAAAACCGTTTATATTTTCCGGACGTTCTGTACCAATCTGTAGTTGTATGTTTTTTTCCATCCTTATCTTCCTCAACATGGTCAATTCCATACTCAGCAGTATAAGTACTCTTCGTATTACTGTCAAATGTCCAAAAAGGTGCATATACCCCCTTAAATGCCTTTGGTTTGGCACTGTCTTTCGCCAGCTTCGGACAGAAAAATTTTCTTCCGATCCACTCACGAAATCTTTCCGAAGCTTCCTTCGCACTAATCTGGAACGTAACGACGCCTCCGGGAGCCATGACCTTACCGTTTTCCTGCTCCATAACCTGATTCGAACCACAATAGGGGCAGACATTTGCCATCTCATTGACGTCGTACACAGTCTCTGCTCCACAGGATTTACAGATAACCGTCTTTGTCGCTGTTCCCCAGTCGCAGCTTGCATCATCGTCACCGGCAGTAGAAAAATCCAACTCCTGAGCGACAAATCCTCTGTGTTCTACCTGAATTTCTTCCTCATATCCACAATAAGGACACGTCATTTTTCCATTAGAAGGATTAAACTCCATCACACCGCCGCAGGACGGACACTTTTTATCTGTCTCCTTTTCTGTTTTTGAAACAGTCGCATTCATTTGTTCTTTTGCCATGCAATATCCCCCTTTTTCTTTATAAAAACGCTGCTTTTGCCAATTGATCCGCCAGTTCATTATATTTATCACCGGAATGACCTTTTACTTTTACAAAGTGAATCTCCACCTGTTCTCTGGCTTTCTGATAAAAATCACGGTAGCTTTGTGTCCCGGCTTTCTTTGCTTCCCATGCTCCGGTACACCACTTTGCAATTCCCTCATAATCATGAAAAATCGTAATACTTTTGATATGATGGTCCAGACAGTACTGTATCGCCAGTTCCGATCCCTTGATTTCTCCGGCAACATTTCTCATCTCTGCCAATTCTTTGTCCTCAAATAATTTTGAAAAATGCAGTTCCTCTCCCTGATAAAAAAACACCACTCCGCAGGAGAATTTCTGAAGCCCGTTCTGATAACTTCCATCCACATAGGCAACCGCCTCTGTCTGCGGAAGTTCCTCCGATTTTTCCGCCTCACCGCCCTGCAGATAAGCCTTTGCTTCCTCCACAGTTGCAAATCCTTTGAATTCCGCACCGGAAAATCCGCTGATCTGCTTCTGACACTCCGCCCACGTCGTATAAAGACCCGTCTTTTTTCCTTTTCGAACTGCATATACTTTTTTTGCCATAATCTTCTCTCCAACACTCATTGATTCCTCTTCATTTTACTGAATATTCAGAATCAAGTCAACATAATAGTAAAATAAAACGACATTTTGCCACGCCAGAAATTTTTTAAATTTTTTCAAAAAAATCGAAAAAAGATGTTGACAAACACCACCTTATCCTCTATAATAGGCTTTGTTGTTGAGGAAACAGCGTGTGCGTTTAGCTCAGCTGGATAGAGCGTTTGGCTACGGACCAAAAGGTCGGGGGTTCGAATCCTCTAACGCACGGGCAAAAGGACTGGTATAATATATCAGTCCTTTTTTATTACTATTCAAGATTGTATCTGTTCGATGCAAACAGTCACCAAATACGATTTATCAGAAAGGAAGTTTTTATGTCTGCACTTCTTTCTTTAGACGGTAATCTGCTTCTGTGGATACAGAATCATCTGCGAGCTGATGCCATGAACGGCTTCTGGACTTTTATTACTTCTCTCGGAAACGGCGGGTGGGTCTGGATTGTCCTTGGCATCCTACTGTTATTTTTTCCAAAAACAAGGAAACTTGGGATTCTGACACTGTTATCCATGCTGATTGGTTTTCTGATCACCAACATATGTCTGAAAAACCTTGTTGCACGACCACGCCCTTATACCCAGATACCGGATCTGACAATTCTGGTGAAAGAACCGCATGACTGGAGTTTCCCATCCGGACATACCACCGCATCGTTTGCATTTGCATTCGCGTTTTATTTCGGTCTGGAACACAAAAAATACAGCATTCCCGTCTTTGTTCTGGCAGCACTGATTGCCTTTTCCAGGCTATATGTAGGTGTACATTATCCCACCGATGTGCTGGGTGGTCTTCTGACCGGAACATTATCCGCATTCCTTGC
>JALFVM010000176.1 GCA_022787145.1 Lachnospiraceae bacterium
CGATCTCTGCTTTGGGCGCCGTGGTCATGCAGGGTTTTCTCAATACACTCGGTACCGTAGCAGTGGCAGGACAGACTGCCGGAGAAAAGATCCGACAAATGTTTACCCTGCCTATGGAATCTGTCGGAATGGCCATGGCCACCTATGCAGGGCAAAATGACGGTGCCGGACGCCCGGACAGGATAACAGACGGGATCCGATCGGGCATCACGATCCAACTTTGTTATTGCCTCGTTGTCTGGATCGTCATATTTTTTGAAAAAGAAGCATTTACTTCTCTGGTACTTGGAAACGATTCCGGTGCAGCCGGAGAACTTTCCGTACAATATCTGACCATTATCAGCACACTGTTTTGTTTTCACGGCTGTCTGATGATCATGAGAAATACCTTGCAAGGCATGGGCTACAGTATCCATGCGGTTTTAAGCGGTGTGGGAGAGTTGATTGGCAGAAGCTTCGGAGGCTGGCTGGCCTCCTTTCAGCTTGGTTTTACCGGTATCTGTCTGGCCAATCCCATTGCATGGCTGCTTGCCCTGGTTTACTGCATTATCATGGTAATGCATTTTCTCCGGCAACGGCTGCTTTCTTATTCTCACTAATGATCTTTCATTCTTTTGCCGCTCTGCTCATAGCCATGACATTTTCAAAAGGCACATTAGGAAGCAGTGCTTCGTGGCTGGGAGACACGATAAAATCTCCCTTAAATAAATCTCTCAGCCGCAGTACTTCCTCCCGTACCTGTTCAGGAGTTCCAAAAGGAAGCAATTGTTGGGTATCTACTCCACCGAGGAAAGTTATTTTACCTCCGTATTTCCTGGCCAGATTTTCCGCATCCATGTTTGCCGCTTTTGCCTGAAGCGGATGCAGAATATCTACACCTGCATCAATGAGTCGTGGTATGATCAGATCAATGGAGCCACAGGAATGCATCGCTACTTTCAGTCCCATTCCTTTTATCTGCTGAATAATTTCTCTCATATATGGAAGCACAAATTCATCAAAGCATTCCGGACTGATCAAAAGGCTTCTTTGTGTACCCAGATCGTTCCCGAAAAAAGCTGCACTGAGATAGGGAGCCGCTTGCGACAAATAACGCTTATTGGTCTCCAGAAAAAAATCCACAATTTTCCGTGTTGCCGCATGAACCACCTCCGGATCTGTGTACATTTTGATAAAATAATTTTCCATACCAAAGAAGTCACACATGACATGAAAAAACGGACACCACATACCTCCAAACACCGCAAGTCCCTGTTCATATGCATATCGAGTATCCTCAATACATTCGGTAAAATCCAGATAATCAGGATTGGGCCAGTCAAATCATTCTATCTCTTCCACATCTTCACAATCCTGAAAAATGCAGCCACTATTTAAACTTTTATGTTCTTCGGTAAAACAATCCCACATGGGTTTCCCTTCCGGATGCTTCCAGGCATCCGAACTTTGCTCCGGGCTGAGCCAGATCATGTCAGAGCCAATTTTTTTGTTAAAATCTACCTCCGTCTTCCCGGCACTTTTTATATTCTTTCCGGATCTTTCGCCCTCCGGTTTCGCAGGAACTGCTGTTTCCTTCTGTATTCCCACCGCACGATAATACATTTCTTTGGCTGCATCTGACGGATGTCCCACCCAAAAACCATTGATACCTGTATTTTTTCTGTCCAATGTCTGATTGATTAATTCTCTTCCCTGCATTTCTTTCTCCTTTCAAAAAGTAAGCCGAATCGTCCGAATACTACACTGCGGAATTATGATTTCAATTTGATTTCCTGATTCTTCCCTCACACAGATTTCCTCTTGTGGACGTTCCAGAATATCCGTAATCTCTGCTTTCTGTATTTTTTTGTCTGCTGTAACAGTCACTTTTTCCGGTTGGTCACTGCAGTGATACAGCCGCAGTACCCAGGAATTTTTATCTTCCCCGCATTTCCACGCGGCAGCTTTCACTTTTCCTTCTACTTTCAGGAAGCTATGGCTAAGCGACGCATCTCCGTGATGTATAGTATTAGAATATGGATACAGCGGATGAGAAAATAAAAATCCTTCCCGGATCAATATTTCCCATGTACATTCCTTTTCAATTCCCAGTCCCAAATTCATCATGTGAACCCCCAGGTCCGGATATGGATCCGGATCATATGCGCCACGCAAAAGATTCAGCGTAAGAGCCTGTCCGTCACCCCTGTAACCATATTTACAATTGCTTGTCAGCCAGAGCACATTTTTATCTTTTTCTTTATTTTCAGGAACTGCCGCCGCAAAATATATGGCCGGCACATCATGTCCCATCGCTTTCCGCTTCAGACTTCCTGCCGGAATATCATAAAAATAATCCTTCACCTCATATCCTACCGGTGCATAAAACTGCAGCTGCGGAATTTTTTCTCCCTGTTTTCCGATTTCCTGCCAGTCTACGGTGATTTCAAAACGGAGCATACTGCTGCCTTCATCCAAAATTATTTTCGCCTGAATAGAAGATCTTAAAAACCTCATCTCATAAATAATCCATTTTCGGATTCCTTCCAGCTGACGTTCCAAAATACGAACCGGAACAGCTGCATTCAAATCAGTCACTTTTGTATAACCACCCACGATCCATGCCGTCATCTGATTCACATCGTCCTCTTCCACAAACCGGAAATATCCCGAAGGTTCTTTCAGTAGTTCTTCACCGCTCTCTTTATCTTTAAGCGAAATGATTTTCATAGTTTCCGAATCAAAAATACTGCGGATTTTTTCATTTTCCAGTATAATCTCGCCGTCAGCCATCCGATGCACTCTTGGATCCGGCACTAAAGGCAGAATCTCTGTCTGCAGTGGTTTTCTCTTGATACAATAAGTACTGTATCCGAAAGCAGGAACCTTAGCCATGAAAATCAGTTTGATATACTGATGTTGCCAGTAATGGGTTCCATGTTCCAGAATCTGAACAGGAAGTTCTCTGTTCTGTTCATCCAGCAGCGTTATTTCTTCCTCACGGTATTCCCAGTCCCACAAAGTAATCACGGTCGTTTCTTGTCTCTCATACTGGGTAGTATTGAAAATAGTATAGATCCGTGTATCCCCAGAACCTCTGTGAGTATGAGTAAATCCAAATTCACTGCTGCCTGCATTGCCCCACTGACCGGTGGTAATGCCTGTTCCGTATCCTACGCCTGCACCTTCCGAGCAGGAATCTGTATCCTCCATACCGCCCCAGAAAGTTGTATCAATGTGATCCCCCACCGCTTTCATCGCCCTGTTAGCATTGGCTCCGGCAAAAGACATGGCTTCCTGAAACTGTCCCATGGCATATTCTCTCGTCTCAATCACGCCGGAACCCGGCAGAATATCATGAAATTGATTAAACAATACCTTTTTCCATGCCTGATCCATTCTTTCGGACAGATGATATTTTTTGTCCACAGATTCACCGACTGCACTAAGCATCTCACTGTCATACAGCCGATCCTCACCTGTTCTGTTGGCCATTTTAATTCTCGACTGGGTGGTATAGCATCCGGTAAGCACAAAATTCAGTTCATGCTCCACCAACGGGAATTTATCTTTATCCTTTTCCACCTCATGGAAAAACTCATGCATGGTTCCAAATCGAATCTCCGGCATCAGCGGCCATTTTTTCATGTCCAGAATTTTTTCAATATCTCTCCGTGTCGGTCCGCCGCCATGATCTCCCACTCCGTACACATACAGTGACGTATCACAATGGCTCTTTTTACTATATTCCGGCAGATATAATACCCTGTCATATTCTACTGGTCCCAGATACCATGCATATTCCCGGTTTACCAGTACTTCTTTCCCTGATGGTGCACGCCAACGATATAAAATGTAATCTTCAAATCCTCTGCAATGATAATAGTACTTAATCCCTCCCTGAGATAAAATCTCAGGAATACACGTGCTATGTCCAAATGTGTCCGGCTCAAAGTCCAGTTCCAGAGAATCCGGATCAATACCCAGAAGCCTGGACAAATATTGTTTTGTATACAGAATATGGCGGACCTGACTTTCTGTTCCGCTCATATTCTTATCCGATTCCACCCAGGTGGATGCCGTCACTTCCCAACGCCCTTCCTGCACTCTTGTTCTGATCTCCGGCAGCATAGACGGACAATACTTCTCAATAATCTCATAAACAGAAGCCTGAGACTGGGAAAATGTGAATTCCGGATATTCTTCCATCAGATTCAGCATCGTCTGAAATGTGTCGATCGTCAGATTGACCGTCTCCTGATATCCCCACATCCAGTTCATATCGATATGCGCATGGCCTGCAAAAATAATATGATATCTTTTTGCGTCATCTGCCAGACTTTTCAGTCTTTCCTCCGCCTCAAGCGCACAGGATTTGGAAATGGTTCCTTCTCCCATAAACTTCTCATACAGCCAGTCTTCCGTTTCTGAAAGCACCCTCGGAACCGGACGTTCCTCAGCTTCCATAATTTTCAGAAGATATCCTGTCTGTGTAAGGATCCTCTGTGCCCAATACTGATTCCCTGTCTTTTTCTTCATTTCCAGATATTTTTCCATAATAATATGCCATCCTTTCCGCCGGGTTCTATATGAGATTTTTTCTCACATTTACTTCTATTTGTAAATGCATTTAGCGGCTTCATCCGCAAATGCCCGAATCAGTTCCGGCTCCGCATCAAAGAAATGATCAGATGGTGAAAGAATAAAACCTCCTCCTTCTCCTGCTGCTTCAAAACATTCCCTCACTTTTTTTCTCGTTTGTTCTGGTGTACATTCGGTAAAATAATGAAACTGATCAAATCCTCCGATCATGCATACACGATGACCAATCCTGCGTTTTGCTTCTGCCAAATCCACATCGCCTCCCATGTCCACAGGTGTGAAAGTTTCCATGGCATTTGGTCCCATATCCGCAATATTTTCCAGAATCGGCATCATTCCCCCGCAGGTATGATATACTACACGAATTCCTTTTTCCTGCACCGCTTTGATGATCGGAGTATCAAACGGAGCCACAAATTCATCGAATATCCCCGGTGAGATTACTGTGGTAGATGCGTCGCCGCCACCCAGCTCCAGTATATCATATTGGCAACCATCCAGTGTATCAATATATTCTAATTTTCTTTTCTGCAAAATTTTGAGAGCTTCTTCCACCCATTCCGGATCATCAAAAGTCTCCATGATTAAATCCTGAATACCGTAGATACAGGCAAGATCCTGCCAGCATCCCGGCTGTCCGAAAATATCAAAACTGGGAATCGAGCCCCGGATCAGACAATCCGAATGTTCCTTTGCCGCACGGTTGATGGTCTCTTTTCCTGCTTTCGGACTGGGCATATAACGTTCCAGAATCTCAATATCCTTTTTCTCTTTCAGCAAATGTTCAGACACCCAGCCCGTATACTGGTTTGACTGCAATACCATTGTCAATGTTTTAGCCGGCGTATGAATATAATATTTTTCTGTATAATACTTGGGATCACTGAGAACTTCTTTTTCGATTCTCCAATTTTCCTTCTGCTCTTCTGAATACTGAAAATCTTCCACCCAGAAGATGGGATCCAGCCCCATTTCTTTAAAAAACTGCTGATTGTCTGCTCCGCCCATATAGGTATTCAGAAAATACTCCATTATATGATGCGTTGTAACCGGCAATCTGTCAGGACATTTTCTGTCCAGCGCCGTTAAAAGTCTCTCTCTTCCAGTCATCGGTATTTCCTCCATTATCCAGCAATAATACTATTATGTACCATTTGTATACTGGCGCACTTTTATGATACTTTAAAAGATTTATCATTTCAATATACAAACCTACTCTCTCGATTGGATTTTTACTCCTATCATCCTCTTGGAATTCCTTCAATTTTGTGCTATGACTAGCCCGATTAAATTATGCTGTCAGGAGAATATCATGAAACAAAAGACAACAAAATATGCATTTTTATCTACACTGCCCGTCATGGCCGGATATATTGTCCTCGGATTTGGTTTTGGCATTTTGCTTGCTTCCAAAGGTTACTCTTTCTGGTGGGCTATCCTCATGTCTCTCACCATCTATGCCGGATCCATGCAATACGTGGGCGTCGATCTGCTCGCAGGAGGAGCTTCTCTGATTTCAGCTGCAATGGTCACATTGCTTGTCAATGCCAGACACCTGTTTTACGGAATTTCCATGATCAATGAATATAAGGACACCAGAGCCGCTTAACCTTATTTGATCTTTTCTCTAACTGATGAGACTTATTCTCTCGTTTGTAATCGTAACCTTCCAGAAGGAATAAATCGTAAGAAGTATTATCTCATTGTTTCCCTTTTGAATCAGTGTTATTGGGTAGTGGGAAGTTTTCTGGGAGGATTTCTGGGAAATGTAATTACTTTCAATACAGCCGGAATTGATTTTTCCATGACCGCCTTGTTCGTAGTAGTTTTCATAGAACAGTGGGAACAGACAAAAG
>JALFVM010000196.1 GCA_022787145.1 Lachnospiraceae bacterium
TGCTTATGCATGGGGTTCTTCTGCTCGTGATAGTGTGCGTTTCTACTCCTGGTATGAAACTGGCCAGCCCGATTACTGATATAAAGCAGAAATTCAGAAGGGGGCGGTCCTGTGAAAAGGACCGCCCCTCTTTGATACTCTTCCATTAACGGTATGGACGATATCCTGAACGCGGCGAATAGGGTGAAAGAGTATGCCCTGCTGGAGGAGGTGACCTCGGACCGCACCCTGGGGAATTACCTCGTTGCGCACGGTGTGATCGACTGCCCCGAAAACATCAAGCCGTATCTGGACTATGTTGGCATCGGCGCGGAGTTTTACAGTGACCATGGCGGGGCATATACGCTGAACGGTTATGTGGTCAGGAAAACCGAACTGCCGCCGCAGCTTCAGCCTCAAAAGCCATTCCGTGAGGAGAGCCGGGATGAGATGCTTCGCCTGACCCTCCGCACCGGCCACCATGCGGACTATCCTCTCATCCTTCCCGCAGATGAGGAGTACTTGTCTTCTGTGAAGAAATACCTTTGCATTGATGAATTTGCCGAGGCGCAGATTCGGGATGTACGCTTCAAGACTCCCTATATCGGGCAGATGATTCACGCCATGAAGTGTCCTTCCGTGGAGAATACAACGAGTTCGCAGAAGCGTTGGAGGCAATCTGGCAGATAGACGGCGCTCTTTTGACCTACGCCGCCGTGCTGGATGCCGAGCAGCCGGACACCCTGCGCCGCGCCTATGAGCTTTTGCAGGATCTGGACAATTACGAGCGCATCGTCGAGGGAACCTATGAGTACGGACAGCAGCGCCTACAGGAGCTGTTGGAATTGGATCACGACGATATCGCGGAGCTGGACGGTTATATGGACTTCGAACGGTATGGGCAGGATTGCATGGATAACGACCATGTCATCCAGACCGAGTTCGGCTTGCTGCGGCGCTTGGAGCCGCCCTTTCCGGAGCAGAGTCAGACCCAGCAGATGAAAGGGCTTTGAAAAACTTCTGGTAGCTATCATGACAAGAGTGTGGTATGTTGTGTGGCTATACCACAAAGAAAGAGGTGAAATGCAATGCAGAGAAGCGAACCCAGAAGTTTTGATCGATCATGCCTGGGGGTGGGAACCTTGCACCATTGCAGATGTCAAGGCGTACAAGCCGGAGAACAAGAGTGTTGTCTCCGGACAGGTCCTGCAATATCCCTACGAATTTAAGAAAGCCAGGCTGGTAGTGCGGGAGATGGCGGATATGCTATCCCTTGACCTGGTGGATAAAGGTCTCATGACGGCCCAAATTGTTCTGACAGTGGGATATGATATAGAAAATCCCTCCGACCCTCAGCGCAGCAAGCATTATAAAGGCCAAACCACCACAGACCGTTATGGACGAAAAACACCCAAGCATGCCCATGGCACAGAGAATTTGGGCAAGTACAGCTCCTCCACCAGTGAACTGATCAAGTCGACGCTTTTTTGGGCCCATATGAACAGAATTGAAATGTCTGAGTTCTGGACTATGCTTGACGACACCAAGAAGGAATCACATAAAGAGAAAATAGGAATATGCCATTCACTGCGTCCTCATTCCAATGAGTATGCAGTTTTATTCGTGGCAGGTAGGGTTATCCCGATGGATATCCTTCTTCCGGTAGTTCGAAAGAAGGCAGCAGATGTGAAGCGGGTTCTGGAAGTGTCCATTTATTTGGTAGGTACAGAACAGTTTGCAATCGACTTCGCATACTGGAATGACGATTGGAAAGAGAAAAAGAAAAAGTCCGCTGAGGACACCAATGCCACCACAGTTCCAACGGACTTTTTGCTTTTCTGTGTATTCGGGATGTTTCCAAACTCACCCATTGTAAAATATCCTCTTCACTTTCGCAGCCGGGCCTTTGTTGATGAGATATTGGCGGAAATCCAATATTGATTGCACACTCTAACACATAAGGAGGTCGGCGCAATAAGTAATAAATGGAGAGGAAATATATCTGATCCGGTAATCTTTACAAATCTGTAGTGGCAATGCTTTCTGTCACATATAGGAGAAAATCTGTAAAGATAGATAATGGTGTTTAATGCGGCTTTGCCTGCTGATTTAATGAGTTGCAGATACGACAAATGTTATCATCATAAAAAAGGTGAGAGCGCTTTTATTCAAAGCGCTCTCACCTTTTTTATGATCTATATAATCTAATTGTTTCTTCCAACTTTTCTGACCTTGTTTTCAAAAATCTCTGCACATTATGGAATGCCCTTTGCGCATTATTGAAATTTTCGTCAATTGGGAATGTATTGTCTTCCAAGGTTGAACAAGCTATGATTGAATCTATGTATTGTTCTACGTTGCATGGAGGGGATTGGAGAAGCCTTTCAATTTCATCGTAATCCTCTGCGGGTAATTTGTCGCGGATAATATTAAGTGATTTTTTGATCTCTTCTCCATATTGGCTAACAGCCTTTGGAATACTGCTACCACGGTGCTGCATTTTAGAATTAGCCAATTTGAGTAGCTGAGTGAATGTATCAATTATTTTTTGTGACTCTGAATATGCAACATTGTTGTTAGAAAAGAGAGTTAAATTCTGGCTTTTCTTATAGTATTCATTAGCCTTCCGTGCGCTGCGAACTGAAACGAATGTGCAAATAGCCCCGATTCCTGTAAAAACATAATCTACAATCAATACTTACACCCCTCGTGTCCTTTTGTAGTATTGCAGGATTGAGCAAGCATCTTCATACTCGGAAGCCAATTCTTCGGCGTTTGCTTTATCCCATGCAAAGTGTCCCATTACACCGAGAAAATCCGAGCCTTTTTTCCCCCAGTAATCCTCATCCTGTAAGAATTGCGCAAGCGTAGCATAATCAAAAATTCGGCCATCATCAACAGTTTGGCAAATGAAGTCATACCATCGTTCTTGATCACAAGGATGCGTTGATCCCGTTGACTTATTTGCCGCATTGCAAAACAGAGTCAACTTTCTTAAAGCTTCTTCAGAGATAACGGTTTCAGGATTAAAAATATCATCTGTAATCTGAGAAATACTCACGTCATGATGAGTAGCCTCATAAGGTCGAATCACATCTTCGTAGAATTTCCTCAGCACATTATTATATTCATCAATGCTGAGCTGATTTTTTTCGAGAGGAACAATATTTGTTACACGAAGTTCATCAGCAGTTTCAAAATTGTATAGGGAAATACATACACTTGCCTGGTCTACATCCGCGCCGTAATAATCAAATGCAATCCACGATGTTCCCATATCTTGTACGACTTGAGCTTTCCAATCTCCCTTGGCGTATGCTTGGATTTCATCTATGAACTGTTTCAGCGCTACAGGGTTACCTTTAAAGTAAAGCTCGCAATATGTTTTCATAAATATCCTCCTCATGTAAACTTACAGCGATGATATTCCAATTAAACAATATCACATTTTCCAATAAATGTCCATGTAAAGGAAAC
>JALFVM010000217.1 GCA_022787145.1 Lachnospiraceae bacterium
CCGATTTCATCTGAGAGCTTCAATGCTTCTTCTTTAAAATCTTTATCGTAGCTTCTTGCCATGATTTCTCACCGTTCCTTTGTTCTTATTCTATCATAGTTTGGTGAGTTTTCCGACTCTACTTAAATGATACCACTCCAATTTTTTATAATGGATTTCTTGACTATCTGATACCAAGGTCAGGGGTATATTCATCCAATCCCATTAACAATCATCCCCTTCCAAAATGTCTCTTCTGGTTGTTGGTTCCTGCTTTTGTACTTTTTTCATGCAGTCTACCTCCTTTTCCTACCACCCCAAGGGCAGCCCAAGCTGCCCGGAGGATTCCCGATTCTGTTTTCGTTTGGGGTGGTGGAGTTAATCTAAATATCTCCATGCGCTGTTGCCGCTCATGTTTTCAAGGTAGAATTCTCTCGCAGTTTTGAATTCTTCTCCGATGAAGCCCAGTCTCAGCATCCAGCACCGGAATGCGTATGCTTCGTTCTCCGTCTGCTGTGGCTTCGGGCTTGCAAATCGAATCTGCTTAGCGAGCTGGCTCATGGCGAGGCAAAGCTGAATCATTGCTTTCAGCTGACCGGCGTGTAGTCCGTTCTGCTTTCCGTTTGCCGGTTCGTCGAACTGGAAAAGTCGGAATTCAATCGTTCCCTTCGTAAAGGTTGCATGCAGGTTCAGCATATGTCTGGCTTTAAAAATGATTTTAAAAATAATGCACCACTGGGAAGGCGTATGTCCCAGTGGTGCATTTGTTCCTATCAAAAAAGAGAAATTTGCTTACTTACTCATCAGAGTCTTTGTCTGCTCCACAATATTTTCGGCGCACAGACCAAATTCATCATTGACGCCGATTCGCTTAACCCGTACTGGATTTTTTTTGGCAAAGACACTGCAAACTGCCTTGCCCAGGCCGCCAATAATATTATGCTCCTCAACGGTAACAATCTTTCCACAACATTATTTTGTACATATACAGCTACTGCGCAAACAATAAGCAGCAGGGTAAATATCCATCTTCTCATTTTCATAACGGATCCTTTTTATAATCATTATTTCACGTATCCCTCTGCCAGATACTGCAACAGTTCAACTGCTGTTGTATCCTCTGACACATTAAACCTCCCTAATTGATATAAAGTTTCCGGTCGATTTTGAACAATAATATTTTTATGGTCACTTTTCGTAGTTAATGTAATCTTATACCCCATTTCATGTACAACTTGTTCTGTCAGCTCAGAATACTGTCCCTTCGGATAGGCCAGTGCAAATAATGTGCTTTCAGTATGTACAGTATACTCGTCCTGATATTTTTTTAAATCATCCCGGAGTGCCTTGATATACACATCATCATCTTCCCCCTCTAACTGCGCTGCAGATTCCCGAACAGGCTTCTGTGTTTCTAATTTTGCCGTCTGATGCATGTCATAGGTATGAGACTGTACCTCTATCAATCCTGAATTCATCATCTCTACTGCTTGTTTGTAAGAAAAATGTGGTGTGATCGGGATATTAGTATCGCCATATGTTTGATATCCAATTGTTTTTCCGATTGCAAAAATAATTGCTTTCATTTGATATTCCTTCAACAGAGGATATGCCCGTTCATAATTACTCAAATATCCGTCATCAAACGTAATACACATCGGTTTAGCCGGTAAATCTTTTCCATAATAAACATACTCTATCAGTTGAGACATCGAAACCGGTTGATATCCCGCATCGCGGATCGTCCTCAAATCCTTTTCCAGAGTTGCCTGTGTTATGACCCACGGGTTGCTGCTCTCATCATCAATATGATGGAACATCAAAATAGGTATTACTGCTTTTTGGGCAGGCTTAGATTCTCCGGATATCTTTTCCTCTGCATTCTTACTCACACCAAATACCGTTTGAACTTGCTCACTGTATATAATCTGAGTTCCATACTGATATAATAAAATGAACAGTGTTGATGCGATTATTATCCCCCATAGTTTTCTAATCCTTTTTGATTTTTCCTTATTACTCATATAAATCTCCCCCTCAGGTTGGAATTGTCAAGAAAAGTGCAGTCTAAAAACTCACAAATTTTAAGCAGCAGATGAATGATACATATTGTGGTAATGTGTCTTATAAACAGCGGGTGGAAGCCCTAAGGGATTCGACGTATATACTCGCTTCCGATTATA